>NZ_SZWS01000027.1:32222-49551 GCF_005281245.1 Citrobacter sp. wls826 | reverse complement strand
CCGGAAGAAATCTTCCGGGGGCTTTCTCATACGCTCATGCACCGCTGGAAGATTTAAATGTCTCCCAGCACACATCGCCTGAAAGACTAGTCAGGATGATGGTGATGATGGTGTTTGAATTGAGCGCGTGTCATAAATTTTCTCGATGAATGTTTATTCATTTGATGTCTTTTAACCTAAACCACTTTAGCTACGGAAAGCAAGGGCTTTTTTTGATCATTAATTCATTTCATATTGATACTATGAATTGTCAGCCACTGTGGGCTAGCGTAGCCTTGCGTTATAGGCCAAAAGTCAGGAGAGAAGGCATGAAAAAGGTCGCAATTGTCGGTTTAGGTTGGTTAGGCATGCCGTTAGCTATGTCGCTGGCGGCGAGAGGCTGGCAGGTTACCGGCAGCAAAACCACATTGGATGGGGTGGAAGCGGCCCGCATGAGTGGTATAGAGAGCTACTCGCTGCGCCTGGAGCCTGAACTGGTCTGTGAGACAGACGATCTCGACGCACTGATGGACGCCGACGCGCTGGTTATTACGCTACCTGCGCGCCGTAGCGGTCCGGGGGAGACATTTTACCTGCAGGCTATGCAGCAGCTGGTCGACAGTGCGCTGGCGTACCGTATCCCGCGGATTATTTTTACCAGTTCGACGTCGGTCTATGGCGATGCACAAGGCATCGTGAAAGAAGGGACTCCGCGTAACCCGGTCACGGCAAGTGGTCGCGTTTTGAAAGAACTTGAAGACTGGTTGCACAATTTACCCGGCACTTCGGTGGATATTTTGCGCCTGGCCGGACTTGTCGGCCCGGGAAGACATCCCGGTCGTTTTTTCGCTGGCAAGACAGCGCCAGATGGACACCATGGCGTCAATCTGGTGCATCTGGATGATGTGGTTGCCGCCATCTCTTTGCTGCTGCAAGCGCCAAAAGGGGGACACATCTATAATATATGTGCGCCTATGCATCCGGCGCGCAATGTGTTCTATCCACAGATGGCCCGCCAGTTGGGGATGGAGCCGCCGGAATTTCGTGGCAATGAGGATAACGGTAAAGGTAAAGTCATTGATGGCAACCGTATTTGTAACGAGCTTGGGTTTGAGTACCAGTATCCTGACCCGCTGGTGATGCCGATGGAGTGACAGACCAGCAGAGTGCCGCTGATACCGCCAGGGGGCGAGTATGAAACCACTGCTGGACGTTCTTATCATCCTCGATGCGTTGGAAAAAGAGGGCAGTTTCGCTGCGGCGTCGGCAAAATTGTTTAAGACGCCGTCTGCGCTTAGCTACACCGTCCATAAGCTGGAAAGCGATCTTAATATTCAGCTACTCGATCGCAGCGGACATCGGGCTAAGTTTACCCGTACCGGGCAGATGCTGCTGGAAAAGGGGCGGGAGGTGTTGCACACCGTCCGCGAACTCGAAAAGCAGGCGATTAAACTTCACGAAGGCTGGGAGAATGAACTGGTTATTGGCGTAGATGATACGTTTCCCTTTTCGCTGCTGGCCCCACTCATCGAATCTTTCTATCAACACCACAGTGTGACGCGCCTGAAATTTATCAATGGCGTGCTGGGCGGCTCCTGGGATGCCCTCACTCAGGGGCGGGCGGATATTATTGTCGGCGCCACGCATGAGCCGCCTGCAGCGAGCGAATTTGGCTTTGCGCAGCTAGGGGTTCTGGAGCAGGTGTTTGTGGTTGCGTCGCATCATCCGCTGGCGCAGGAACAGGAGCCGTTGAATCGTCGCACTATTCGGCGTTTTCGCGCGATTGTGGTGGGCGACAATGCACAGCATGCCAACGTCTCCGGCTCCCAGGTGCTTGACGATCAGGAAGCCATCACCGTTTTTGACTTCAAAACCAAGCTGGAACTGCAAATCAGTGGTCTGGGATGCGGCTATATTCCGCGCTACCTGGCACAGCGATTTCTGGAGAGTGGCGCTCTGATTGAGAAAAAGGTGGTCGCACAAATTATCTTTGAACCCGTGTGGATAGGTTGGAATGAACAGACTGCCGGGTTGGCCAGTGCCTGGTGGCGGGATGAGATTTTAGCAAATAGTGCTATTGCGGGGATGTATGTTAAAACGGCTGCTGATAAATCAATCAGTTAAGAAAAAATATTCTTTTGTAGTAGCTTCAATCTCTTGTTATTTCTCTCCAAATTAGTGCAAAATACGCCGCTTGCAAAAAATGACATTAACCGACGTTTTAATACGCGTCGGTTATTTTTTTGCATCAAACCAATCATTCATAAAAGAGGCCGGGCTTCGTACCGGATAGATACTTACTTAAAAATCGACAGTTGTTGTCGCTGAGGATTAACAAAAAATGGGGCAATTTTTTGCTTACGCGACGGTTTTCGCCGTAATGGGGGATAACCATGTCGCATAACGCTACTCCAAACACCTCTCGCGTGGAATTACGTAAAACGCTTACGCTGGTTCCGGTTGTCATGATGGGCCTTGCCTATATGCAGCCGATGACGCTGTTCGATACATTCGGTATCGTATCAGGAATGACCGATGGTCACGTCCCGACAGCTTACGCCTTTGCACTGATCGCCATCCTCTTTACCGCACTGAGCTACGGTAAACTGGTGCGTCGCTATCCGTCTGCAGGCTCTGCCTACACTTACGCCCAGAAATCCATTAGCCCGACCGTTGGCTTTATGGTGGGTTGGTCATCACTGCTGGACTACCTGTTCGCACCGATGATCAACATTCTGTTGGCGAAAATTTATTTTGAAGCTCTGGTGCCGTCGATACCGTCATGGATATTCGTGGTGGCGCTGGTGGCCTTTATGACCGCCTTTAACCTGCGCAGCCTGAAATCTGTTGCGAATTTCAACACCGTCATCGTGTTGTTGCAGGTGGTGCTGATTGCAGTGATCCTCGGCATGGTCGTTTATGGCGTGTTCGAAGGGGAAGGTGCCGGTACGCTGGCGAGCAGCCGTCCGTTCTGGTCAGGTGATGCGCATGTGATCCCGATGATCACGGGAGCGACTATCCTGTGCTTCTCGTTCACCGGTTTTGACGGTATCAGCAACCTGTCTGAAGAAACCAAAGACGCTGAACGTGTGATCCCGCGGGCGATTTTCCTGACCGCGCTGATTGGTGGCCTGATCTTTATCGTCTCCACCTATCTGTTGCAGCTGTACTTCCCGGATATCTCACGCTTCAAGGATCCGGACGCTTCGCAGCCGGAAATCATGCTGTATGTCGCTGGTAAGTTCTTCCAGGTCGGCGCGCTGATTTTCTCTACCATTACCGTACTGGCGTCAGGTATGGCGGCGCATGCAGGCGTAGCGCGTCTGATGTATGTGATGGGGCGTGACGGTGTGTTCCCGAAAAGTTTCTTCGGTTATGTCCACCCGAAATGGCGTACTCCGTCCATGAACATCATTCTGGTTGGTGCGATTGCTCTGCTGGCAATTAACTTCGACCTGGTGATGGCGACGGCGCTGATTAACTTCGGTGCGCTGGTGGCGTTTACCTTCGTTAACCTGTCGGTGATCTCCCAGTTCTGGATCCGTGAGAAGCGTAACAAGACGCTGAAAGACCACTTCCAGTATCTGTTCCTGCCAATGTGCGGTGCGCTGACCGTTGGTGCGCTGTGGGTGAACCTGGAAGAGAGCTCAATGGTTCTGGGGCTGATCTGGGCCGCTATTGGTCTGATTTACCTGGCTTGCGTGACCAAAAGCTTCCGTAACCCGGTGCCACAGTACGACGAAGATATCGCGTAATAACTGTATTTAGATAAAAAAAACCGGAGACATGTTCTCCGGTTTTTTTATACGTGGGAGTTATACAATCTCTTGCGCATACTGCCAGAGTGACTTCAGCAGCATCAGTTTCCCTTTGTTATCTGCATATTGCTGGCTCAGCATCTGCAATTCATTGGCGTAATTTTGCAAAAACTCCGGCGTGAATATTTGACGACGATGGTCCAGCCAGCGCTGCTGTTCGGCTTCATCCAGCGTTCCGGGGAAGTTACGTGCGCGGTAGTTAAACAGCAGCTTTTCAATGCGCTTATCGACAAAGGAGATATCCAGCGCCGGTAAATTGCGCGGCTCAGTTTCCAGAACGATTTTCATCGCGGCACGATCGGCATCGCTGAAAAAACCATTGTACAACTGTGCGTCTACGTTATCTGATGGCGTAAAGGGTTCCGCATCGGCGAAGATGGCCACCACTTTGTCGCGAACCTGCGGGTTTTCGCGCAGTATTTTGAGATTATCCAGACAATGCTGGCGGTTAATGCCAAGGCGATCGGCATCTTCCGGGCGCAAGGTATTCGCCTGTGCCAGTACCGGGCATTTGTTGATGTGCACCAGTTTAACCGGCACGGCTGGGTTATCTCCCAGATCAGCTTTAGCAGTGTAGAGCCGCTCACGCAGCGCGTCGCTGTCCAGTTCAAGCAGCGGTGAAATATCACCGGCTAAGTCGACCATAATCACCGCGTTGCGATTCTCAGGATGCCAGGCTAAAGGCGCCACCCAACTGGTGTTGCCGCGCCATGCGCCGAACATCCCCGAAACATGGACCAGCGGCTTCATTTGCGGGACATCAATCAGTGCGGCCAGCTTGTGCTTATTGCGATGGCTGTAGAGATAATCAAACAGGCGCGGCTGGCGCGACTTCACTAATTGCGCCATCGCAATTGTGGCGTATACGTCGGCCATCGCATCGTGGGCATTGGCATGTTCAATACTGTTGGCTTTGGTCAAATGCTCCAGGCGAAAGCTGGGTAAGCCGTCGTCGTTTTCCGGCCAGTTAATTCCTTCAGGACGCAAGGCATAGCAGGCGCGCATCACATCCAGCAGATCCCAGCGTGAATTATCGTTCTGCCAGCTCCAGGCATAGGGATCGTAGAAATTGCGATACAGGATGTTGCGCGTTACTTCATCATCGAAGCGCACGTTGTTATAGCCCAGGATACAGGTTTTCGGCACGGTGAACAGGGCGTGGATGCGCGCAGCAAAGGCGGCTTCATTTTCTCCTTTTTCACGCGCTTCCTGCGGTGTGATACCGGTTATCAGCACCGCCTCAGGCTGCGGCAGATAGTCGTCTGCGGGTTTGCAATAAAAGACTTCAGGTTCACCGATGATGTTGAAATCGCTATCTGTGCGGATAGCCGCAAATTGCGCGGGTCTGTCCAGCGCCGGATGGGTACCAAAGGTCTCGTAATCGTGAAAGAGAAAACCAGGTTGCTGCTTGCCGTCATTCATTGTTCAGTTATGTCCGGGATCAATTTAGCGCTCGTCCAAGAATACCAAAAAATAGCGAGGTAATCAGCAAAGCGATTATCAATGCTGAATGATGTACGCAATAAAATTGAGATGAACAGGCTTTAATAGAATTGATTAATAAATTTTGCACTGTTAAGGGAAATTACTGGAATAAATTGTCTGAAATCTATGAGCTGATAAATAATATAAATGAGAACCATTATTGTTATTTGGTGCTGATTTGTTGTGTTCTGGAAATTTTAAAATTCTTTTATAAACAATGGGTTTTTATTTTGGCGGTTAGCTGCTCTATATTCTAATGAAATGTGAGTGAGGTTAAAAATTAATAATTTAAACACCATATAATAATTGGATATATCTAATAACAGGAGGTTATATGAGCATTAGTCGGCGTAATTTTTTGCGAGGAGTGGGTATCGGTTGCTCAGCCTGCGCGATAGGCAGTTTTCCGCCAGGCGCACTGGCGCGAAATTCTCCAGAGAGCATTAAGGGGAAAACATCTCTGACGCCAAGCTTGTGCGAAATGTGTTCTTATCGTTGCCCAATACAGGCACAGGTAATTAATAACAAGACGGTTTTTATTCAGGGGAACCCTAATGCGCCTCAACAAGGCACGCGTGTCTGCGCGCGAGGAGGCAGTGGTGTTAGCCTGGTCAACGACCCGCACCGTATTGTCAAACCCATGAAACGCACAGGGCCTCGCGGCAGCGGAGAATGGCAGGTTATTAGTTGGGAACAGGCTTACAAAGAAATTGCCGAAAAAATGACGGCAATAAAAGCGCAGCATGGTCCTCAGGGGGTCGTATTCTCTTCCAAATCCGGTTCGCTTTCGGGTCATTTATTTCAGCTGGCAACGGCGTTTGGATCGCCAAACACCTTTACGCATGCGTCGACATGCCCTGCCGGAAAATCGATTGCCGCCAAAGTGATGATGGGCGGCGATTTGGCTATGGATATCGCCAATACCCGTTATATGGTCTCTTTTGGCCACAATCTCTATGAAGGTATTGAGGTTGCCGAAACGCATGAACTGATGACCGCGCAGGAAAAGGGCGCAAAAATGGTCAGCTTCGATCCCCGTTTGTCAGTTTTCTCCAGCAAGGCGGATGAATGGCATGCGCTCAAGCCGGGCGGCGACTTGCCGGTGTTAATGGCCATGTGTCACGTCATGATTAATGAACATCTGTATGACGCGGACTTCGTTGCGCGCTACACCACAGGGTTTGACCAACTGGCCGAAGCGGTACAAGAGACCACGCCGGAATGGGCGCAAAATCAAGCTGATGTGCCTGCTGATGTTATTGTTCGGGTCACCCGCGAAATGGCCGCCTGTGCGCCTCATGCTATCGTCAGCCCTGGCCATCGCGCGACGTTTTCGCAAGAAGAAATTGATATGCGGCGTATGATTTTCACCCTCAATGCGCTGCTGGGAAATATTGAGCGTGAAGGGGGCTTGTACCAGAAAAAAGCCGCGGCAACCTACAATAAGCTGGCCGGAGAGAAGGTCGCTCCGGTGCTGGCAAAACCTGATGCCAAATTGCCCAAGCCAACGGCGCAGCGCATCGATTTGGTTGCCCCACAATTCAAGTACATCGCGGCGGGCGGCGGCGTGGTGCAAAGCATCATCGATGCCGTGTTAAACCAGACACCCTATCCGGTGAAGGGATGGATCATGTCCCGCCACAATCCTTTCCAAACCGTGACCTGTCGGCCTGATCTGGTCAAAACCGTCGAACAACTCGATCTGGTGGTCAGTTGCGATGTCTATTTAAGCGAAAGCGCGGCATATGCCGATTATCTGTTACCCGAATGCACCTACCTTGAACGTGATGAAGAAGTCTCTGACATGTCGGGCCTGAATCCGGCCTATGCCCTGCGCCAGCAGGTTGTAGAACCGATTGGGGATGCGCGTCCGAGCTGGCAAATCTGGAAAGAGCTGGCCGTGCAGTTAGGCCTTGGGCAGTTCTACCCCTGGCAGGATATGCAGACACGGCAGCTGTACCAGCTTAATGGCGATCATGCGCTTTCCGCTGAACTGCGTCAGAAAGGATATCTGGAGTGGGGGATTCCGCTGCTGCTGCGGGAACCTGAAGCAGTGCGTCAGTTTGTGGCGCGTTATCCGGGCGCGGTGGCGGTTGACGGCGACGGTACCTATGGCGAGCAACTGCGCTTTAAATCCCCGTCTGGAAAAATTGAACTCTACTCTGAAGAGCTGGAAGCACTTTTGCCTGGCTACGGTATTCCGCGCGCCCGCAATTTTGCCCTCAAAGGCGACAATGAACTCTATTTTATTCAGGGAAAAGTGGCGGTGCATACCAACGGCGCGACGCAATATGTACCACTGCTGAGTGAGCTGATGTGGGATAACGCGGTGTGGATCCACCCGCAAACGGCCCGTGAAAAAGGCATCAAAAACGGCGATGAGATTTGGCTGGAAAATGCGACCGGTAAGGAAAAAGGCAAAGCGCTGGTTACTGCCGGAATACGACCCGATACGCTGTTCGTTTATATGGGATTTGGCGCCAAGGCGGGAGCCAAAACCGCGGCGACGACGCACGGTATTCACTGCGGTAATTTGCTTCCGCATGTTACCAGTCCGGTTTCCGGTACGGTGGTGCACACCGCTGGCGTCACGCTTCGTCGGGCATGAGAAAGGAGAACATCATGAATCAATCAACAAACCCTTATGTCATGCTGCATGACGAGAAACGCTGTATTGGCTGTCAGGCGTGTACGGTTGCCTGCAAGGTATTGAATGACGTGCCGGAGGGATTTAGTCGCCTACAAGTGCAGATCCGTTCACCCGAACATGAACCCGAGGTGCTGTCCCACTTCCAGTTTGTTCGCGTTTCCTGTCAGCATTGTGAAGATGCGCCGTGCGTCAGCGTCTGTCCTACCGGTGCTTCATTTCGTGACGAAAATGGCATTGTGCAAGTGGATAAGTCTCGCTGTATTGGTTGTGACTACTGCGTCGCCGCTTGCCCGTTCCATGTCCGCTACCTCAACCCACAAACGGGGATTGCCGACAAATGTAACTTCTGCGCCGATACTCGCCTGGAGGTCGGACAATCGCCAGCCTGCGTTTCCGTTTGTCCGACGGATGCGCTGAAATTTGGTCGTCGCGATGACCCGGAAATTCAGCACTGGATTAATCAAAAAGAGGTTTATCGCCAGCAGGATACGCGTAGCGGCCCGGTAAGTGTCTATCGGCGTAAAGAGATCCATCAGGAGGGTAATGTATGAATTCTATCTGGGGAGCAGAGCTTAACTATGCGCCGGACTACTGGCCGCTGTGGCTCATTTATGCAGGCGTTATTATTGTGCTGATGATTGCGGGCCTGGTAACGCACGCGCTGTTACGTCGGATGCTGGCGCCCAAAACGGCAACCGGGGAAGAGCATCGGGACTACCTTTATTCGCTGGCGGTCCGCCGCTGGCACTGGGGTAATGCGCTGCTCTTTATCCTGCTTCTGCTGAGCGGCCTGTTTGGCCACTTTTCTGTCGGACCGGTGGCCTTAATGGTGCAGGTACATACCTGGTGTGGCTTCGCATTGCTGGCCTTCTGGATTGGCTTTGTGTTAATAAACGCAACCAGCGGCAACGGCTGCCATTATCGCGTGAAATTTAGCGGGTTGATATCACGCTGCCTACTGCAAACACGCTTTTATCTGTATGGCATTATGAAAGGTGAGCCGCACCCGTTTGCCGCAACGGCAGAGGACAAATTTAACCCGCTGCAACAGCTGGCCTACCTGGCCATCATGTACGCACTGGTTCCACTACTGATCATCACCGGGTTGCTATGTCTCTACCCGCAGGTGGTAGGGGCGGGGCCGGTGATGCTGGTGCTGCATATGGCGTTAGCGATTGTGGGCTTACTGTTCATCTGCGCGCATATTTACCTGTGCACGCTGGGTGACACACCGGGGCAAATTTTTCGCAGTATGATCGATGGTTATCACCGCCATCGCAGTCATCATGCAGAGACCGCGCCGCGTAAAGGGTAGCTCCGGCGAGATTTGTCTCTGAAACCCTTTCCTGATAGCAAGAAAATGTGCCTTATGTCACATTTTCTTGCAATTTATCCATGTTTGTTCGACAGAACTTCCGTAAAAAGAACGGCTATTTCTCCCTTTCCTGAGGACATGCTGTTGAAACGCCGTTTGTTTATTGCCGCTTCACTATTAACGATGAGTTTTTCGCCCGCCTGGGCGAGCGATGCCGTGAGCTTCGCCCCACAACCTCCTGCGATTACTGCCGGGGCATGGGTGTTAATGGATTACACCACGGGCCAAATCCTGACAGCCGGTAATGAACACCAGCAGCGCAATCCTGCCAGCCTGACGAAACTGATGACTGGCTATGTTGTCGATCGCGCAATTGACAGCAAGCGTATTAGTCCGACAGATATTGTGACCGTCGGGCGCGATGCATGGGCAAAAGATAATCCGGTATTTGTCGGTTCATCCTTGATGTTCCTGAAAGAAGGGGATCGCGTTTCGGTACGCGACCTCAGCCGTGGGTTAATTGTTGATTCCGGTAATGATGCCTGCGTGGCACTGGCGGATTACATCGCCGGAGGGCAGCCGCAGTTTGTCGCGATGATGAACAACTATGCGCAAAAACTGAACCTGCAGGACACCCATTTTGAAACGGTACATGGTCTGGATGCGCCGGGTCAGCATAGCTCGGCGTACGACCTGGCCGTGCTGTCTCGCGCTATCATCCACGGGGAACCGGATTTCTACCATATGTACAGTGAGAAAAGCCTTACCTGGAACGGCATCACACAGCAAAACCGTAACGGTTTGTTGTGGGATAAAACCATGAACGTAGATGGCCTGAAGACAGGGCATACGTCCGGTGCCGGGTTTAATCTGATTGCTTCCGCCGTCGATGGTCAGCGCCGTCTGATTGCAGTGGTGATGGGTGCGGAGAGTGCGAAAGGGCGCGAAGATCAGGCGCGTAAACTGCTGCAATGGGGGCAACACAACTTCGATACAGTGCAGGTTTTGCGTAGCGGTAAGCAGGTTGGCACTGAACGGATCTGGTATGGCGATAAAGAAAAAATCAGCCTCGGAACCGAGCAGGATTTCTGGATGGCCCTGCCTAAAGCAGAAGTCCCTAACATCAAAGCAAAATATGTCCTTGATAAGAAAGAGCTGGTTGCTCCCATCGCTGCGCATCAACGTGTGGGGGAAATTGAACTCTACGATCGGGATAAGCTGGTGGCGCATTGGCCTCTGGTTACGCTGGAATCCGTCAGCGAAGGCGGCGTTTTCTCGCGCCTGAGCGACTATTTCCACCACAAGGCGTAGTTTTTCCTGATGCGTCTGACTGGCAAGAGTGCGAATCTGCTCACATAATAATCACTATTTCCTTGTGGCCGACATAACCAGAAATTACACTGTATATAAATACAGTGTAACAGTGGAGGTTGTATGGAGTACGAGATAAAGCAGGTCGATAAACGCATGATTGCCGGTTTCCATATGGTTGGACCGTGGGAACAAACGGTGAAGCAGGGGTTTGAGCAATTAATGAAGTGGGTCGACGGAAAACAGATTGTACCGTTGGAATGGATAGCCGTTTATTACGACAACCCTGATGTTGTTCCTGCGGAAAAACTGCGCTGTGATACCGTGGTTTCTGTGCCTGAAGGTTTTGAAATCCCGGAAAACAGCGAAGGGGTGATCCTCACCGAACTGGCGGGTGGCGACTATGCTGTCGCTGTTGCGCGCGTTGAGAATCACGATTTTGCGACGCCTTGGTATCAGTTCTTCGAGCGCCTGTTGCAGGATACGACTTATACGATAGCCGCTAAACCCTGCTTTGAAGTTTATATGAACAATGGCATGGAGGACGGTTACTGGGACATTGAAATGTACGTGCCAGTGCAGACGAAGTAACTGTTTGGGGTGTAAATCAGGATGATCTTTTCACGCTAAAAACAGGTACAATTCGCTTCTTTGCTATTCCCTGACGGAGTGCATGAGTGCGTGCAGACAAATCGCTGAGTCCTTTTGAAATTCGTTTGTATCGTCATTATCGTGTGGTGCATGGTATTCGCATTGCGCTGGCGTTTCTCCTTACTTTTCTGTTGGTACGCCTGTTAAACATTCCCGAAGGTACATGGCCTCTGATCACGCTGGTGGTGATTATGGGGCCAATATCTTTTTGGGGTAACGTTGTTCCCAGGGCCTTTGAACGTATAGGTGGCACGATCCTGGGCTCGGTCCTGGGACTGGTTGCCCTGCGTCTGGAACTCTTCTCGCTGCCGTTAATGCTGATATGGTGCGCGGTAGCGATGTTTCTCTGCGGCTGGCTGGCGCTGGGTAAAAGGCCGTACCAGGCGCTGCTGATTGGCATAACGCTTGCCGTGGTCGTGGGTGCGCCTGCCGGAGATATGAATACCGCGTTATGGCGCGGTGGTGATGTTATTCTGGGGTCGTTACTGGCGATGCTGTTTACCGGCATCTGGCCGCAGCGGGCATTTATACACTGGCGTATCCAACTGGCGCATTGTGTCACGGGGTACAATCGGGTGTATCAGGCCGCGCTATCCCCCAATCTGCTCGAGCAACCGCGGCTGGAAAAGCATTTACAACAACTGTTGAGCGACGTTGTCAAAATGCGTGGGCTCATCGCTCCTGCCAGCAAGGAAACCCGCATTCAAAAATCGATCTTTGAGGCTATTCAGACGGTGAATCGCAATCTGGTCTGCATGCTCGAGCTGCAAATTAATGCGCTGTGGGCCAGCCGTACCAGCCACTTTGTCATGTTGAATGCGCATACTCTGCGTGAAACTCAGCTCAGGACCCAGCAGGCACTACTGACAATAACCCACGCCTTGTATGAAGGTAATCCGCAGCCGGTGCTTGCCAATACGGAAAAGCTCAATGACACCGTGGCAGAGCTGCGTCAGCTTATTGCTGAGCATAAAGGCGATAATGTCGCAGAAACGCCCATTCACGGCTACGTTTGGTTGAACATGGAGATGGCTCGACAACTGGAGTTACTCTCACATTTAATCTGTCGCGCACTGCGCAAATAAAGAGCAGATGAGGGGATTGGTTCTACTGCTGCTTCGATTCAGCAAAGATTAGAGGTATGATACTGAAAAAGGCTAAAACCATTGGTAACTGCAATGGCTTTACCCTCGATAACTCAGGTTTCAACCATGCATTGTCGATGCAGATGCAACTTGAAGTATGGCGGGCATGAAAGTAATGTTGACCCACTTTAGCCGTTGTTTTAACGAATCCGAATCTCACATTATCAGGGGTGTAAAAATGGAAACTACCAAGCCTTCTTTCCAGGACGTGCTGGAATTTGTTCGTCTGTTCCGTCGTAAAAACAAACTGCAACGTGAAATCCAGGACGTTGAGAAAAAGATCCGTGACAACCAGAAACGCGTTCTGCTGTTGGACAACCTGAGCGACTACATCAAGCCTGGTATGAGCGTGGAAGCGATTCAGGGCATCATTGCCAGCATGAAAAGCGATTATGAAGATCGTGTTGATGACTACATCATCAAAAACGCCGAGATCTCTAAAGAACGCCGCGATATCTCTAAAAAGCTGAAAGCCATGGGCGAAGTGAAAAACGGCGAAGCGAAAGCCGAGTAACGATTTTATGCTTGTTCGGGTCGCTGCCGTGCGGCGACCCTTATTGCAGTTCGACCCCGCCCGTTACCATGCGTAACAAATGCTGTTCTGGCCAGTGAATAGTAAGTTTTTTCTGCGTCAGCATCCATTTAATGTAATCCACATCATGACGATTTCTGTCCAGCATCAGTCCGACTACGCTGCCGCTGTGCGCGACGTTGACGCCGTATAAATCACATTCTTCCACCAGTGCTAATAGTGAATCAAAATCCGGCTTTGGTAACAGCAATTGGCTGGCGATTGCGCTAAGCGTAGCCGCTTCTCCCAACCGGTAAGGATTTTGGCTAATACAGGCTTCCTGTACTTTTTCCCATGCCCGTTGGAGGGCCGCAGCTCCCGCCTGCAAGCCGGAATGACGTGGAATACGGTGATAATCCGCGGTACGCAATGTTTCAGGGCTTTCGAGAACCAGCAGATCGAGTTGAGGCTGAGCTTCACAACCAATTTGCGTGGAAGCGTTGTTATGATCGAAAAGGGTTAGCTTACGAAAAACGGTGCTGTCGGTTGGCTCCAGAGAAACGCAAAGCTGTGCCAGTGTTGGCTCGTCCAGTTGATGACCCAGATAATGCGCTGCGGCGATGGCCGTGGCGGCAATATCCGCAGTGCTGCTGGCCATTCCTTTCGCGATGGGAATGGTTGACTGAACATCTATCCGGATATCCTGACTGAGATGCGCCGGGTACTGCCAGTGCTGTAATAACCTGTCAACCATTGCCCGAGAAAGTGGACGTTCATGTGTCAGCGGTGAGCCTGAAGTGACCTCAACGGTGCTATACCATTCGACCGGGCAGGAGACCAGTTTCTCACTGCCCAGAATCCAGCCCTGGATAAGTTCTCCGCACGATGCGGGACATTGCGCAACAGCCACGTCTTCACCTTTGTGTTCAGCAATCCTCGGCGCATAGTGTCATGGCGATCGCGCTATTACCATGATTTGCCGCAATTTGCGGTGCGGCAATATCAGGCGGGAATGCCCAATGTCACAGTTTCTGATATCGCTAAACGCATAACGTCCTGGGCTATCATCAGCTCTTCATTGGTATTAATCACCGCCACTTTAACCACCGCATTTTCCGTCTGAATAAAGGTGGCGTTACGCTGATTTTTTTCTTCATCAACGGCCAGACCTAAGAAATTCAGGTTGTGGCAAATCGCGGCGCGAGCACGCGCTGAATTTTCACCAATTCCCCCGGTAAACACCAGCGCATCCAGACCACCCATCTGCATAATATAACTGCCAATAGTGGCGCGAATCCGCTCGGCAAAAAGCGTCAATGCCAGTGCAGCCTGGTGATTGCCCGTATCTGCGGCATGTTCAACATCCCGGTAGTCGGGTGAAACACCAGAAACTCCGAGTAATCCGGACTCATTGTTGAGCAATTGGTTGAGCTGCTGCGGGGTTTTGCCTTCACGCAGGGCAATCCACGGCAGAATGGATGGATCAATATCGCCACTTCGCGTGCCCATCATTACGCCAGACTGCGGCGTAAAACCCATGGAGGTATTCACCGAGTGTCCGCCTTTGATAGCGCAGATGCTGCTGCCGTTGCCCAGATGACAACAAACAACCCGCAGGGCGCTGAGCGGCACGCCCAGCTTTTCAGCAAGCTGAGCGCTGACATACTTGTGGCTGGTACCATGAAAACCATAACGACGAATACCCAGTTCTGAATAGTAGCGCCAGGGCAGGGGATAGATGAAAGAAGGCTCATCAAGGGTCTGATGAAAAGCCGTGTCAAAAACCGCAACGGCCGGCGTTTTCGGCAGTAGCTGGCGAAATACCGCAATCCCCAACGCATTAACCGGGTTATGAAGCGGTGCCAGTTCCGCAAGGCGTTCGATTTCCGCCAGTGTTTCATCAGTTACCCGCGCGGAATCTTTGAAGGATTCTCCACCGTGTGCGACGCGATGGCCTACGCCGTCGATCTCTTCCAGACTGCTGATAATATTGTGACTGAGCAGTTTTTCCAGTAGCAGCGTTACTGCTTCACGGTGATCGGCTACGGGCAAAGTCTCCTGCCATTTTTGCGCTGGTGCTTTTAGGGTGACCTGCGCATCAGACATACCGATACGCTCGATCAGTCCCTGGCAAATCATTTCACCCTGCGGCATCGCCAGGAGCTGAAACTTAAGCGAGGAACTGCCTGCATTAATGGCCATTATTTTGTGAGACATGAAGGTTCCTTTGCATTCAGAAAAATGAACATCTCATCGACCCCGGTATTCTCCAGCGCGCTGGTGACAAATACTTGTTGCGCGCCAGCCTGAACTAGCCAACTCTCCACGAGAGAAATACGCTGCGGGCTGGCTAAATCGGCTTTGGTGACGAGGCCGATAACGGGTCGGTTCATCGGGCCAGTAAAACCTGGAGAAAAAGGTGACCACGGCGCGTCAGCATTGAGAACCAGCGCGATGATGTCTGCTTCACAGGCGCTGGCCAGCAGCGCGCTGTACAGGCAGCGGTTTTCGAGATATTCACCCGGAGTGTCTATCGTTGTGGGAGACCAGACAATGGCCTGGGTCTTCTGATAATGAAGCGCCTCTCCCCGCATGCACTGCGTGAGTGACGTTTTACCGCACTGGCTGGGGCCAATTAGCATTATGCGTTTCATGAGATTATGTCCGGGTGATGGGACAGGCGGTAAAACGCATCATTTCGCCCAGCGTCCGGGTTACCTGTTTCAGCGCGTACTCAACAGCGGAAACATCGCCTGTCAGTACCACTGCGCCGGTAAAACGGTCGAGAAAACCAATCTCTACCGCCCCGGATTTCGTGGCGATATCACAGGCGATGATTGAGGCTTCGCTGGGGGTAATCGTCAGAATACCGATTGCGGAAACCGACTCTGGTAATCCCAGTTTCTTGAACAAATCTTTACCCGGATTAGCGATAAGATGCGCCAGCGTAACCTGCTTGCCAGGAACATATTCCTGAATCATACGATCCGTGGTGGGTTGTCTTTCCATTATCCCTCCACCATCTGTCGCCACATGCTTTCATGCGGACGAGGGATGACCGAACGGTAAACCAACAGACCTTTTTCACCCGCACTTTCACTGGCAACTGTCACTGCGTTATTCACATCAGACACATCGCCAGCGACAACCATGTAGCACTTGCCACCGATACCAAATGCCATATGGACGCGTACCAGCGTGACATTGGAGGCTTTAACCGCACGGTCGGCGGCGCAGATGCAGGCCGCAACGCTCCATGTTTCAACAATGCCCACGGCCTGACGCTTATCCACGCTGTTTAGTCCGCTGATCGCAGGAAGTACGCTGGCGTGAATGTTGGGTAGTACCAGACTATCAACGAGCATATCGCCAGCAAGAGAAGTTCCGGTGGCGATCGCCTGTTGTATTGCGCCTACGTCACCACCGAGCATAAGCAGAAATTTGCCCGGGCAGATGGTCTTGCTGACCAGTAAATTCACATTCGCGCTTTTTAACATGGCATCGCCAGCTTCCATTCCTTTGGCAATGCTGGTGAGTTCTAAAATCCCTATAGCCTGAGACATGATTAACCTCTTATTACCGTGATGGATTGCTCAGTAATTTCGCTGACAATACCGTCAATACTGGCGTGGACAGGTGCCCCTAATGCACCGGACGGCACATCGGCAACGCATTGACCGCGAACAACGTGTTCGCCCTGCTGTACACATGGGATGGCGCTGGCACCAATATGCTGGCGTAGCAACAGCGTCGTTTTATCTGTGGGATAATCAGTCTCAGCCAGTGGCGCATCGTGATACCAGTCGCTAAGGCCCAGTTTGGTAATAAGGCGCTTCACCGGAATAAGCCGATACTTCGCCATTTCATCCTCAGGATTTAACGGCCCTTCATAACGATGGTTGAGCGCCCGTAGCTCGCGTTTAAGCATGCGGTTGATTCGCATCGGTGAAATCCCAACCGGACAGGCTACGCTTTCACATACATTGCATTCTGAACAGGTCAGGGCTGTGAGCAGTAACTGCGGTGTGGCCGCCTGCTGATAATTAACCGCGCGAACCAGCAGGTGCGGCGATAATTCATGGCCGATCAAATGTCTTGGGCACAAATCCGTACACAGACGACACTGCTCGCAAACGGTTTTTGCGACGGAAAGCACGGTGCGTTCATCCTGCATCCGCCGCTGAATCAACGCATGAGACTTTGGTAAAACCAGCAGCCCCCCGGTGGTCTTGCTGACTGGGGTATCCAGTGAGGTAATCAGGCCGCCCATCATCGGGCCACCGTTAATAAAACCGGGATCGTCAACGGTAGCACCACCGGCCAGCGCCAGAACCTCACGTAAAGACATTCCGATAGGGACGGTAAGAGTGATTGGTCTGGCGACCGCGCCGTTAACGGTCAGGGTACGACGCGTAACCGGGTATTGCTGCTCAACGGCTCTGGCGATATTGAGCACAGTCTGGA
>NZ_SZWS01000027.1:8913-32168 GCF_005281245.1 Citrobacter sp. wls826 | reverse complement strand
CCACGCCGACGCTGACCGGCAGCGCGGCAGGCGGAACTCTCCGGCCCGTTGCCATCCAGATGGTCAAAACCTCATCACCAGCCGGGTAGACATCAGGCAAAATATGTAAGCGGATCCCGGTAGGTAAAAGGGGCGTTAACGCATTGATAGCCTTTTGATATTTCTCTTTGAGCGCAATAATACCGGCCCTGGCCCCGGTAGCCGTCATGGCATATTGAACGCCACGGATAAGTCGCTCAGCCTGAACGGCCATCAATTGCTGGTCAACTTTCAGCATCGGCTCACATTCTGCCGCATTGACCAGAAACGTATCGACCTGCGCTAGTAATTTTACGTGAGCAGGAAAGCCTGCGCCTCCGGCCCCGACAACACCCGCTGCACGAACGCGTTCGCGAATTGTCTGCGCATCATAAAGCGTGGACTCTGCCGTCATGGCTGTCTTCATAATAATTCCTCAAGCAGTTCCTGCATGGCGCTGGCGTCGGCAACACGAGGATTGGTTTGCAGCGTGACATCAGCCAGCGCGGCCTGAACCATCGACGGTATACGTTGTGACCAGGCTTGCTTTCCGTCTTTAAGCGCGTCAGCAAAAGAAGGTAACGCACACTGTTTTTTGAGTAGCTCTATATGACGAATTAGCGCATTCAGTGCCGCCGTATCGTTCGCGTTATCCGGGCATAGGTGGCAGGCTTTAGCGAAACGGGCGTAGCGCTTCGCGGCCCGCGGATCATGGGCATTAAAATGAATGACATGGGTCAGCAGCAGCGCATTGGCAAGTCCGTGGGGCAGATGAAACTGGCCACCTAACTGATGGGCAATCGCATGATTGATACCCAGACCAGCCTGACTGAATGCCATTCCCGCGAGCGTTGACGCGTTGTGCATTTTTCCTCTGGTTGCCAGGCAGTCGCCTTTGCTGACGGCGACAGGCAGGTACTGGAAGACGATTTGTGCCGCTTTTTCAGCCAGCGCATCGGTGAAGTCGCTGGCTTTCGTGGACACGTAAGCCTCCAGCGCATGCGTTAATACGTCCATGCCGGTATTCGCGGTTATGGCTGGCGGAACGCTGACGACCAGCGTCGGATCAAGGATGGCCATGTCCGGATAAAGCGCATTATTAAATAATGGATACTTAATGCCTTTATCCGGATCGCTAATCACGCAGGCGCTGGTCACCTCCGATCCCGTGCCGCTGGTGGTGGGAATTGCAACGCAGGTTTCAATCTCAATACCGAACTGTCGGCTGAACCAGACGATGGCTTTTGCGGCGTCCAGTGCAGAGCCACCGCCAAAACCAATTACGACGTCCGGTCGTAGGGACTGCATTTGCGCAATCCCTTGTACTACCGTGCTAATGGTGGGATCGGGGGTGATATCGCTGAAAATGCTGATGCGGTTATCCGCTGGCAGCGCGTCGCGCAGCTTTTCAATCAGGGGAGAACGCGCGAGAAAACCATCGCAGATAATCCAGATATGCTTATTCGTGAAGCGCTTAAGCACATCCAGGCTTCCCTGGCCGCTGTACAATCGAGTTTGCAGTGAAAAGCTTTTCATAACGGCCCCATTAGCGAATAGAAAAACCGTTTGTCAGCACGCAACGACGAGAGCGTGCGAAAGTGCGCGCAGATGTCGTTCCTTCACCGGTCGGCGTTGCGATGGTGAAGGTGGTAAAGCCTTCACCACCAACGCCAATCCCAGCATAAGAGGGGCCATTTTTCACAAAAATGGAGGTCTGAAGCGTGCGCGCGGCAAGGTTCAGACGTGACACATTTTGCGAATGCATAATGGCGGTGTGATGCAATCCCTCTTCAACCTTCAGGGCCAACGTTAACGCGCTGTCAAAATCGCTCACCGTTACGATGGGGAGCATTGGCATCAGTTGCTCGCTGGTAACCCATGGGTCGTCAGCCTTGACGATACCTATCAGTAATCGAGGTGCTTTTGCCGGAACCGGTATTCCCGCGGCTTCCAGTAAGGTTGCCGGGCTTTTCCCTACCAGTTGTTTATTGGCTATTCCTTCTGGCAGACAAACTGCGCGCAGTTTGTCTATCTCTTCGCTATTGAGTCGCATCGCGCCAAAAGACTGCATTTGTTGAACCAGTCGTTCGGCAACGGCATCAACAACAATCAGACTCTTCTCAGCAATGCAGGGGAGGTTGTAATCAAAGGATGCGCCATTGATGATATCTTCCGCCGCCTTAACCAGGTCGGCTGTTTCATCAACAATGCAGGGAGGATTGCCTGCGCCTGCGCCAATGACTTTTTTCCCGCTTTTCATGCCCATAGCAACAATGCCTGGACCACCGGTAATCGCCAGAACTGCGATTTTAGGGTGCGCCATCATCTGCTGGGTAGCCTCAAAAGTGGGTTCTGTGACCGTGACGACAAGATTCCGAATCCCGCAGCAGCGAAAAGCAATATCTTCAATCATGGTAATCAGCTTCAGTGAGACCGCTTTTGCACCTGGATGTGGGCTAAAATAAACGCTATTTCCCGCAGCCAGCATACTGATGCTGTTGTTAATAATGGTTTCAGTCGGGTTGGTACTGGGGGCGACGGAACCAATCACGCCAAAGGGTGAATACTCGAATAACACCATGCCGCCGTCGCCGGTAAGCGCCGTGGTGGTGAGATCTTCGATGCCCGGGGTATTGTCCAACGCAGCTTTATTTTTAAGGAACTTATCCTCTTTGTTGCCCATTCCCGTTTCGGCAGCGCTTTCAGCAGCCAGTGAAGCAAGGTGAGGCGTCAGCTCTTCTCGCAGGGCGTTAATGATGGCGCTGCGGGTTTTCAATGGACATTGCTGATAACGCAGAAAAGCCTGATGAGCGGCATCGATCGCTTCGCTAACGGACGGAAAAATTCCATTACCCTTAACTTCTGCTTTTGCCGGGGCAAGTTGCTCACTCAAAATGTTACGAATAAGGGTTTCAAGTTCTGAAGTGTTCATTGATGTGTTCTCACGTTAATTGCCGCAATGGCCGTTTCTGCAATGTCCATATCCTGCTCAACGCTTCCCCCGCTGATGCCAAGACCCCCAAGGAGTAACCCCTCACGCCATAATGCGTACCCGCCACCGAAGGTGACGACTTTTCCCTGCATATGGCTTTCCAGACCGTAAAGCGCGGCGCCTGGCTGCACTGCCGATGTCAGCTCATGCGTGGCGGTTTTCATTGCCACGGCGGTCCAGGCTTTTTTCGGTGCCAGTTCGCTACTGACGAGTAATGCGTCAGGCATGCGCCAGGTCACCGTTTGGGTCCCATTCGCATCAACAATGCTGATGACGACCGGAACCTGAAGTTCTTCTGCTCTCGTTACCGCAGCGCGAGTGAGTTGGTGGAGTTCCTGAAAAGACAGAGACATAGCCGGCTCCCTGGTGGCTGATGTACGGATGGCTGCGAGATAACGCTCCGCCACTTTCTGAATAATGTTGTTTTGATGGGCGTCATGATCTTCTGCTCGTGCAAGCGCATATAAGCAGTCGGAGAGGCGATTGATATAACGCATCAGCACGTGTCTGACGGAAATCTCGGTGGAGAGTTCGACCAGTCGCCTCTCTGCGCGGCGGGCCAGCGTGCGGGCAAAGTGCAGACGGCTGGCGGCTTCGCTGCGGCCAGGTAAAATAAAGCTGCGTAGGGGGGGCACTCTCCCCATCGCGGTATCAATGGCGGCCTCCAGCGCGGCAATTTCTTCTGAGCTGATGTAGCGCTGCTCTGGCGCTGGCTGTTCGCTTTCGCTTGCCAGCTCGGCGCTGAACCAAAAAAGCTGCAGTTGAATGTTTTCGAGTAACTGGCGGTGCTGTGGGTTTTTCGCTGCGCAAACACACAGGCTAAGCGCCGCATTAAGTTCGTCCAGCGTACCGTAAGCCTCGACGCGCGGGTGCGTTTTGCTCACGCGTTGCCCGGTAAAGAGGGCCGTTGTGCCGGCATCGCCAGTGCGGGTATAAATCGCCATAGTTCCTCCTAACGAGAAAGCGTGTCGACAATGCCGACGATAGCCAGATCGATGGCCTCATTAGGGCCGGAAAAAACGTGTCTGGCGCTGGAGCCACTGCTGAGTAAAACCAGTTCTCCAGTTCCAGCGCCGACAGAATCAACCGCGACTTCATCTCCGCTCACAGGGGACGCGGGAAGCTCTCCGTCCGCACTCACCCGACGTACCAGCAACAGTTTCTTCCCCACCAGTGATGGAGATTTTTGCGTGGAAACCACAACGCCTGTAACCCGTGCCAGATGCATAGCTCACTCCTGCTTAATTAATTGGACATTTCGCGTACCGACGGCGTCCTGAGCCAGAGCCGTCACGACACATCGACGACGTAGCACCAGAACGCCCCCCTTCAGTTGGGCGACGTCGGCATAGCTGAGAAGTTTGTCAGGATGCAAAACGATGATTCGCCCCAGCTCGTCGCTGAACTCCAGAGGCAGACGCGCAAGTTTTCTAACGGGGATTGCGGGTAACAATCGGTGTTGTAGTGAAATTTTCACGCGGACTCCGCATGCCAGCGCTTCGTGGATCGTTACCACCGACATGTTGTCCGCGCAGCCCTCGGCAATTTGCTCCAGCAATGGCAGGTCCGCCTGCAGGAGGTGGAGCGACGAGTACTGGCAGCACAATGTCCGTGGTTCGATTTCCCGTAACTGCGCGACGCTAAGCGAGAGCGTGCTTTCCGCGCGTTTTTTTAATCGGGAAACAACCTCCTCGATAATGCGTTGCAGCAGTTCGTTGTTCATCGTGGGCTCACCAGTGTGGCAAATGCCTGCGGATTATCTGCGCCCGCAGCATTGGCTTCGTCGGTATCGATATGCATCTCAAGGCGCATATCCGGCGAAACGCGTACGGCGACGTTATCGAAAATCAGTCGACGTTCATCGCCATTAATGGCAACAGAGACTTTATCGCCATGGGAAACGCGCAGGATTAGGGCATCGAGCGGCGACATATGGATATGGCGTTGGGCGACGATTACCCCGGATGCTAAGTCCAGTTCAGCAAATGGACTGATAAGGCGAACGCCTGGCGTGCCCTCGATACTGCCTGACATCCGTAGTGGAGCAGCAATTCCCAACGTACGAGCGTCGGTACGAGAAATTTCGACCTGACTGGTGCTACGCAGTGGGCCGAGTAAGCGCACATTTTTTAACTGACCTTTTGGTCCCACCAGCGTGACGGTCTGGTCTGCTGCATATTGTCCGGGCTGCAGCAGCTCTTTTTTCTCACTAATAGGGTGATTGGGAAACAAGCGGTCGTAATCTTCAGCGCATAGATGAATATGACGATTAGAGATCCCTAGCGGAATAGGGCGCTCACGCATTTCATCCAGAACTTTGGTGACCGTTGTCTCCAGTTGCTGTTTATCCATCACGCTTCACCTCGTTTGCCTGAGTGCAGACAAAGAGAGCGCGGCTCGCCCTTTTGACGGGGGCAGGCAGGGTCAAGACACAGATTGCAGCTAATCAACTCTGCATCTTGCGGCGCTTCGGGCGCTGCATGGTCCTCAGGCATCTCTTCATGTGGTACGACCGGTGTCGGGGCGGGCGCTGGCTCAGACTCCGGGGTGACGCTATGTGACAGAATGCCATCCCCTGGTCTGGATATGACTTTGTGAGCCACCAGTCCATCTCGCTGGTCAGCGAAACTGACACCGGTGGAAATGGCCGCCTGGACGGAGGCCACATCCCCGATTATCTTGATCACCATCCAGCCTGAACCGTTGGTTTTTTCGAGGCCCACCAGCGTGATGGAGGCGGCTTTCGCCATGACGTCCGCGCAACTGATGGCTAATGCCAGACCACTAACTTCAAGTAATCCCAGTGATTGCTTCACGCTGTGCTCCTTGGTTGCAACGATTTATGCGGATTTAGGTAAAATGGCTTCAACGTCGCTGTGCGGACGCGGGATAACGTGGCAGGATTTCACCTCGCCAACGGCGCTTGCTGCAGCGCTTCCTGCATCTACGGCAGCTTTCACTGCGCCGACATCGCCGCGAACCATAACGGTGATAAGGCCTGAGCCGATTTTTTCGTAACCAACCAACTGCACGTTTGCGGATTTCACCATGGCATCAGCGGCTTCAATAGCGCCGACGAGCCCTTTTGTTTCAACCAGTCCCAGTGCGTTATTCATACTGCTTTTCTCCTGTGGGTTATGAGTGGCATTCCCGAAACGGAATGCCTTTAACCAGTCGCGCAGCGTTATTACCAATGCTGCGTCGGGCATGGTTATCTTGTTGATACGTCAGCGTAAATAGTGGCGCTGATGTGGGTAAGTTTTTATAGTGCACGACCAGTTTTTCGCGACTGCAGCCAATGCCAACCAGCAGTGGCGATTGGCAAGCCGCCAGCCATGCGTTGTGGATAACGTCAGTTGACGGGCTCTCCTGAATCACAAAGGGGATCCCTTCTTCTTCAATACCCAGCAGCACATCACTCCAGACGTCAGTGCATCCAGCAGTGGCGAAGATAACGATGGCTGGCGTGGTGAGATTACTTTCCATGAGCGAATGCCTTGTACCAGGAGAGAATCAGCCCTGTCGCGACCGCGTTGCGCGGACCTTCGGTGCCACGAATGTTGCCGCGCCCGGCAACCAGGCGATAGTGTGCCAGCGCATCGGTGACCAGTTGCGGAACTTCAAAGTCCAGGGATGAGCCGCCAACCAGCACCACAAAGGGAATATCCCGAATGTTCCCGGTCGGACTCACCTGACGTAGCGCTCTGAGTGCGTTGGTGACGAAAACGCGTTCCTTAGCGCTGCGGCGAATGGCCCGGATTTTCTCCAGCGCCAGTTCGCCTGGCAGTGGCACCAGCTCATCGGGTTTTACTACGCATACGCGGGCAAAAACCGTTGGCGGGAGAGGTGTAGGGAAGAACTGGACGCTGCCATCTTCGTGGCGAAGATGGAACAAGCTCTCGACTTTCGCCAGCGGGTACTTTTTGATCTCTTCAGCGAGATAACGGTCTTCCAGCCCCAGTTCACGGGCAATAATCATCGTGACCATATCGCCCGCACCCGCCAGGTGCGTGGCAATAATTTCGCCTTTCGGGTTGATGATGGAGGCATCGGTCGATCCTGCTCCGAGGTCCAGAATAGCCAGTGGCCGCGTCGTGCCGGGGGTGGTTAAGGCCCCCAGAATGGCAGCTTCGGCTTCGGCGCCGCCAACCTGGACGTCAATGTTGAGCTTTTGCGTGATTTCCTGAGCAATCATCGCCATTTGCAGGCGGTCTGATTTCACCATGGAAGCAATGCCGACAGCCTGTTCCAGCGAGAACTCACCGGCTAGTCCGCCGGTCACGCTGACGGGAACCGAGGTATCGACTGCCAGCAGGTCCTGAATAAAAATTTCGTGGCTGGGTTTGTTAGTTAATTCAGCCATTGTCTGGCGCACATGCTCCAGCATGCCGCCAATATTGGTGCCAGCCTCTCCGGTGACGTTATCCAGTTTCGGGCATTCACCAACCGCTTTCATAATCGCTTCAGCGCCAGCTGCAACGTCGACCCGTACGGTACGACCCTGTGACTGTAGCTCCAGATTTCCGGCAGGAATGGCTCGTGCTTTCACATCACCTGACGGTGTTTTCACAACCACGGCAGAACGGTTGCCAATCAGCGCCCGCGCCATCGGGACAATGTTTTTAGTCTCGTCGGCGTTGAGGCCAAAAACGGTCGCAATCCCGTAAGGGTTAGAAAGCGTTTCAATGACTTTTCCTGGAATTGCGACCTCAATGGCAGCCAGCATACCTAACGGGATGCGGTCGATATGAAGGACTTCATCGACGATAGGCAGGGGGTGAGTCAGACGATTACTGACCAACACGCCATCGTCCTGCTGCAAAATAACGCCAGTTAACTGGTATCCGGCGCGGACGGAGGCATTAATCATCGTGGCGACATCGGCGAAATCAAATGCCGATGACACCACCAGAATATAGGGCGTATCCGCCGGACGGCTGAGCAGGTCTTCCGGCGTAATAGTGACGCCAACGCCTAATCCGACGCCGCCCGGCGTTTTAGGGTTATGGCCGATCATGGTGGATTCAGTGATGATGGTTTCGGTTATCGTTTCCATCGCGACGTCACCAATGACCGGGGTGGCTTCGTTAATGCGGATGAGCGAAATATCGCTGACATTGATACCGGCATTTTTTGCTGCCAGCGAAAGTGCCTCCTGAATACCAAACACATTACGTAATGTGCCTTTAATTCCGGTGGTTTCTGCCAGCGCACTGCCGGTGATGCTCAGTGCGCCAGACTCATCGAGGGTAGCCAGAGCGACTTCCGTTGATGAGTTGCCTATGTCAATGCCAGCTATATATCGCATGATCCTGTCCCTGAGTTAGTCGTCGCCTTTGAGTTTTTTACGCTCAACGTACAGCGCTGCCGCTTCACGAACGAAAGCTGCACAGATCTTTGCCTGATAACGATTTTCGAGATCGTCGGCGATGGCCATCAGCTCATCTTTCGTTGAGCGGTATGGGCGTAGCGCGTTGTAGATCTCAAGAATGCGATCGTCAGGAACAGCGGTTAGCTCAGCGGCACGCTCGAAGTTCATCGCCAGTCTGTCACGTCCGGCATCTTTGGCGATTTCCGCCTGAAGGCGCAGCGTTTCAGGGGTGATGCGCATGTCCTGCGCCGTCACTTTGTTGCTCAGAACATTTTCGAGCGTGAAGTCATCCAGAGTTTTGTTGGTTGCGGTTTTTACCCACTCAGGATGTTTATTCGCGAGAGGGTAATCCGTGACTTTCGCGGTATGTGCTGATGAACTCGCCGCGGCCGGCGTCGCGGGCTCGCCTTGCAGGCTGTTCATCCGGCTCAGCACATCCCGAACCATCGATTCAATTGCGTCGGTATTCATGGAGTTATCCTTTATCAAAGCGCCACGCGCAGTTCCTGCGGGTTTTTGCCCGTCACGACGTATTTGGTCTCTTTAATGTGCAGAATGGCCGATTTCGCCTGGTACTTAGGACGAGCCATCTGGTCATTCAGAGTAGGGACCGGTTGCGGAGATTCACGCTTGGCATAACGCGCGGCGTTTTTACCGATCTGACGATAGGTTTCCAGCGTCAGAAGCGGTGCCTGAGGGAACAGCTCCAGGTTAGAAAGCGGCGGTAACCCCTGCTGGTGGATAACCGTGGTGCCTTTTGACTGGATGCCGATAGAGATCCCGGAACCGCTCAGACGGTTACCTTCCACGGCGACAAATGCCACATCGGAGGATTTAAAGCAGCGGATAACGCGCGCTTTAATGCCTTCTTCTTCAATACCCGCAATCACTTCGCGCAAGATGTTCTTATGCGGGATCCCTACGATATTGACGGTTTGCGACAGTCCAAACGCGGGACCTACGGCAATAATCACTTCGTCCTGCTGCTGGCCTTGTTTGGCTTCGCCAATCTCGGTCAGAAAGCTGTCGCCCTGCGCCGCTGCAGCCTGTGGCGCGCTAGCCGCTGTCGATGCGCGGAATGATACGGGTTTGTCGCTGGTTTGCATTTCAGACAGTACGTCTTCAATTATCTGGCGCAGCAGCTTTTCATTGATTTCCATTTTTCACCCCTTAGCCAAGTTCGTTGGGATCAAGTGCGCCAGGGATGTTTTTGATCTCTTCCCAGCGTTCGCCTTGTAGGCGATAACCTGTTGCCGGACCGGCATAGTCATTGACGTCATTTACTGCGGATAGCACCTGTCCGTCGCCAACGATAATGGCGGAGGTATGCAGATAATCCCCGGTTAACTTGGCTTTCTGGATGTTGAGCATGTCCTGAGCGACATCGGTAAACCCGCCCTGAGCAAGGGCTTTCACCACTTCCAGACCGTTACGGTTTTTATTGATGATCTCTTGCGCAAACTTGATATCTTCAACGATGTTTCGCTCCGGCATATCTTTCGAACCGTGGGCGTAAGTCGCCGCTTCCACTTCTTCATCAGTGATTGGCGGTAATCCCATCCCGGCAAAGACGGCCTGCAGTGCACGTGCCGCTTTATTACGAATGGCGATAACGTCTTCTTCACGAACCGGACGCAGACCCCCATCTACCTTGAGGTCTCGCTGGAGAACGTTGTAGTCGTCAAAATCTTCGGCATCCTCGTTCGAACCCGCAAACATATTGTCGTAGTTCGGTACAGCGGAATAACCGGAAGAAATGAAGTCAGTACCCGGCAGGAACTGCATCAGCAGGCGGGCAGTACGACGCATATCCGAGTGGGTAAAGGTTTGGTCGTTACTGGAGGCACACTCCAGATCCAGGGAGGAACAGATCAGGTTTTCAGCTAACACCGCACGAATGCCTGATGGCACAGCGGAAGGCACGCCGATGCAGCTTACTGAACCATTTTGTAAACCCTGTACGCCAGCGGCTTTGGTGATGTAAATACAGCGGGCTTCAAGGTAAAGCATCGATTTACCTTCGGCGTAACCCATCTGAACTTCTGAGCCTGAACCGGAGGTAAAGCGCATTTTCAGACCGCGTGAGGCGTAGGAAGAGGCGAGGAAACCTTTCGACCATGGCGTGTCATCGCCGTCGGTAAAGACGGGTTCAGTACCATAAACAGAAATGGTTTCCGCGTAACAGGTGTGGCCTAACATACCGAGTTTAAGTTCGGTCGCTTCTTCCAGCGAGCACTGGGTTAATACGCCAGGGCGTCCAACCTGTGAGCCGACTAACAGCGCAATGGCGTTAAAGGGGGCATAACGCGCAACGGCAACCGTCGTTTCCTGTTCGTCAAATCCGCGCCAGGCGCCTTCAGCCGCATCAGCGGCAATCTGCACCGGATTATCTTTAACGTTAGTGACGTGCGCCTGCTGAGACGGTGTACGGCGAGCACGCATTTTCTGCATGGCCATCATCATCTCAACGACGTTCATATGGGACACCACTTCGACAATTTTTGCCGGGGTCATTGCGGTGGTCAGCGGCACAATGTCTTTGCGCTTCACGTTAGGATCGCAAAGCATATTGGCAAGTTTTACTGAGTCCATCGCCATGACTTCTTCAGCGCGCGCCAGGTTAATGCCATAGCGGGCAATGAAATGGTCAATTAAGTCAAATTCACTGGCGGATTTTCCGTCCAGTTCTGTGACTGTACCGTTGACGATTTTAATCGACGGTTTAGGGTCGTTCGGGCTTTCCATCGCAATGAAGCCTTCTTCGATCCACTCCTTAACGAAGCCATCCTGGTTCACAGGGCGCTTCGCCAGTGCTTCAAATCTTTTCGATCTCATGAATCAGCCTCACTGATATCAGATGTAGGACGGACGATCGTTTTTCGGTTCTGAGCCGAGGGTCCCGAGTACGGTTTTACCGATTTCGCGGGCGGAGATAACGGCCTGACGCACAGCGCCGGAATCGCCTGAAATGACCAGAATGGCTTCGTTACTGAAGCTGGTGCCATGAGCAGGGGAGCTGTAGGCCACTACTTCCACGTTGGCGGATTTCAGCGCAGTATCAGCCATCAGGACACCAACGGATGCCGGGGCGCCGACGATCACGCCACAGGCACGGCCAATCGGTGCACCAAAGGCTTTTTCCAGCGCGTAGCTGGCGCGTGCGGTGTATTGCATCTCGATGTGACCGGCTTCGTTGGCATACACATCGCCAAAGGTGCGATCCAGTTCTTTCAGCGCAACCTCAATTCCGCGTTTCACGTCGGAAACATCGTTGCCGCCGAGAATAATCAGCGAACCGTGACCCGCGCCGCCTTTGGTATCACGTGGCAACTCAATACTGACGACTTCAGTATTGGTGGCTTTTACCGCTTCATCTGCGGCCATGATGTGCGGGCCTGCACCAGTACGCGCGCCAAGGATGCCAATGGAGCGATACCGTTTTTCAAGTTTCATTGCGTCCAGTAGGGCGCTGTCCACGTTGGCGATTACCAGACCGACGGTGTCGCCAATCGCAGTACCGACAAACTCCGTTAAACTGCAGCTTTTCTCTGCCATAGCCGTTTCTCGTGTTGGAGGATTATTTTCAGGGATAGCCTGCTGTTCCGGCGTTGCCACGCGAGCAATCACCTGCGCCATGATCTGATCAACCAGCTCATTGCTGCTCATTAGCTAATTCCCTTCGGTAAGATTTTTTCTACATCGGTGTGAGGGCGCGGGATGACGTGTACGGCTTTCACTTCTCCCACATTACGTGCTGCGGCGGCACCTGCATCTGTTGCTGCTTTGACTGCGCCAACATCGCCGCGGACAATGACTGTTACCAGCCCCGAACCAATTTTTTCGTAGCCGACCAGCATTACATTGGCTGACTTCACCATTGCATCTGCGGCCTCTATGGCTGCAGTCAAGCCTTTGGTTTCTACCATTCCTAACGCTTCTTGTTGCATAAAGACCTCGCCTGGGTTGTCCCGATGTTCATGACTATAAAAAGAAGCGAGGAAAAAGAATGGCTGACTTGAAATTGAGAGTGAAAAAATAATAGATGTAAGGTGATATAAAATTGCTATTAATTATTTTAACTTGTTGTTTTTAATGGATATATTAAATCTTATTGATATGATTATTTAGTTATGTCAGTTCCACATTTACACTTTTTCTGGTGACATTATAAATATCATTTGCTATGCGAAAAAAATGAAATTGTGATGGTGGTTTGAAAACGGATTTCTGCTAATAGCAATATTTTATTGTTTTGAAAATGTCCGTGTAATACGCGAAATCCCGATTGTCTCTAATGTTTTAATAAAGTGCGTAGCAAGAATTTGCTATTGCGCCACGATTTTAAAGGGCAAGCTATCCGCAGAATGCCAACAATTTGCTGATACGGCCTTTTATAGTAAGCCTCGAAGTATTCTACTTGCCAGTAAGGAGTCCGCTGGTAAAGACACGAACTCTGCTTAGAAGGTGTCACAATGAACGATTCACTAAAAGCGCAATGCATTGCTGAGTTTTTGGGTACCGGGCTGTTTTTGTTTTTTGGTATTGGCTGCCTGAGCGCTCTGAAAGTCGCAGGTGCCAGCCTGGGATTGTGGGAGATCTGCATCATTTGGGGGCTGGGGATCTCGCTTGCAGTCTACCTGACGGCCGGGATTTCTGGCGCGCATCTCAACCCTGCTATCACCATCGCACTGTGGCTGTTTGCCTGTTTTCCGGGGCGCAAAGTATTACCTTACACTGTGGCGCAGGTCGCGGGGGCCTTTGGTGGCGCTTTGCTGGCTTATTTGCTCTACGGCAGTCTGTTTACCGAGTATGAGTCGGCCCACCAGATGGTGCGCGGCAGTCTGGAAAGCCTGCACCTTGCCAGTATTTTTAGTACTTATCCTGCGGCGGCGCTCAGCGTCTGGCAGGCAGCGTTGGTCGAAGTGGTGATTACCTCCATTCTTATGGGGATGATCATGGCGCTGACTGACGACGGTAACGGCGTTCCTAAAGGTCCGTTGGCACCATTGCTGATTGGTATTCTGGTTGCTGTTATCGGCGCATCCACCGGTCCGCTCACCGGATTCGCGATGAATCCGGCGCGTGATTTTGGTCCTAAATTGTTTGCCTGGATGGCCGGGTGGGGAGATGTTGCGATGACCGGCGGGCGTGATATCCCTTATTTCATTGTACCGATTGTGGCCCCTATCATCGGCGCGTGCGCGGGCGCAGCAATTTATCGTTATTTGATTGGCAAAAATTTACCCTGTAATACGTGTAAGCTGGACGAAAATGAGAGCTAGCTTCACAGAAGAAGTTTATTTTTGAAAAGTAAAAACTGTTTTCGTGATCCGGTATCCTGAACTGCCCAAAAAGTCTCCCAAGAATGGGAGACTTTTGTTATGTTCAATTACGACTTTCATCAATGCTCAGGATGGCAGGGTGAAAATGAATGTGAATAATATGTTTTATTTATAACAATAAATTAACTGAGAGGTTTTATCATGATTTCTGCGAGTGCCCTGAACTCAGAACTCATTAATAAAATCGCACAGGATTTTGCGCAGGCCACCAGTCTGGCCGTTGTGGTTGTCAATATTCACGGTGATGAAATTTCTGAGCTTTTTAATTTCACCCCTTTTTGCCAGTTGATGCGTCAGCATCCTCAGCACAGTACCCGTTGTCGTATGAGCGATCGCTGTGGAGGGCTGGAAGCCTCTAAATCCGATCAACCCTGCATCTATCGCTGTCACGCCGGACTTACCGATTTCTCAATTCCGCTGGTCATTGCGGGGCACCTCGTAGGGTTTGTGCTTTGTGGCCAGGTACGCTTAAGTAACGATGTTGGTTTGGTTGATATTCTGAATGTAGATGACCGCTGGCAAGCCGATCCCGAACTGGTCAACGAGTTTCGTAATGTACCGGAAATGGACTATTCGCGAGTCATCGCCTCAGCGGATCTGCTGAAGCTCATCGTAGAAAATTGCCTTAAGAAACAACTAAATTTTGTGGTTATCAAAGATAACCCGCAGCAGTCAGAGCCGGTACGCGCTAACCGCAGCACCAATCCTCATGACAGCAAAATGAAAAAAGCACTGCGCTATATTGATGCGCATTTATCAGACGAATTGCGTCTGGAGGATGTCGCCTCTCATGTTTACCTTAGCCCTTACTATTTCAGCAAATTGTTCAAAAAATATCATGGTATCGGTTTTAACGCATGGGTAAACCAGCAGCGAATGGCCAGTGCAAAAGAGCTGCTTTGCCACAGTGACTGGAGCATAGCCAGCATTGCGCGTAATTTAGGATTTTCGCAAACCAGTTATTTTTGCAAAGTTTTTCGTCAAACGTATCAGGTCACGCCGCAGGCATTTCGCCAACAAATAAATGTCATTTCACGTGGCGAATCCGCTTAAATGGCAATATTTTGCTATTGCCGATTTTTGATATAGGGCGCTATGCCAGTCATTATAAAATGAAAAGTAGCGACAGCAGTCAATAAATTGTCATAGCGCAACAAAATATTAGTATTAGAGGGATAAACTGCACCAGTTTTTATTTTTGTGATGAGATACAGTGTCTCTGTGAATGACTTTCTTTATTCTTTGTTGGCACTTTCATTCAGAATGCGAGCATATGAATAAGTGGGTTTATGCCAGGTAATTGGTTGAATGAACCCGGCAAGATATTAAATTGAATTATTGTCATGAGGTCGTGAATTTACCTCATAACAGAGAGCTTAATTAATCAGGCTCTTGAACTGACAGGTTTGCCACATTTGTGGTAGGGAAGGGGGTGAGAATCCCCCGCAGCCCCCGCTGCTGTGATGCTGACGACCCCGTATTGACCACTGATCGCAAGATTGGGAAGGACGGGTGAGGATGACGCTAAGCCAGAAGACCTGCCTGTCAGTGACTACCAACAACTTCGGTGGGAAGTGGGTGGTTCAGATGCATACAGTCGAGAGACTGGGTATCTTTACACCCCTACCACCCTGAACAGGATCAGGGTATGGCGGCCAATTTTCACGCTTTTGTTCTTGCAGGTACCGGAAGCGGCTGTGGTAAAACCACGGTGACGCTGGGCTTGTTGAGCTTGTTGAAAAAACGCGGTTTACGCGTCCAGCCCTGCAAAGTAGGCCCCGATTACCTTGATACCGGCTGGCATACCGCGGTATGCGGCACTGCTTCCCGCAATCTTGATAGCTTCATGCTTCCCGTCCCCACCCTGAATGCTTTATTTCGCGAGCACATGCAACATGCGGATATCGCCGTTATTGAAGGCGTTATGGGGTTGTATGACGGATACGGCACCGACCCAAACTACTGCAGCACCGCCGCGATGTCCAAACAGTTAGGCTGTCCGGTTATCCTACTGGTTGATGGCAAAGCCGTTTCCACTTCGATCGCCGCGACGGTAATGGGGTTTCAGCATTTTGATCCAACCCTGAATATTGCCGGCGTTATTGTTAACCGGGTTAACAGCGAAACGCATTACCAGCTCCTGAAAGTGGCGATTGAGCGTTACTGCGCTGTACCCGTCTTAGGCTACGTTCCCCGTATGGAAGGCGTTGCGCTTCCCGAGCGTCATCTGGGTTTGGTTACCGCGCGTGAGTCGGTTATCAACCAGCAGCCGTGGCAGGCGTTTGCCGCGACGCTGGAGCAAACCCTTGATATCGACGCGCTGCTGAGATTAAGCCAGTTAGATACGCTTCCTGCTGGTGAATGGCCAGCGCTGCCCGCCGCAGACGCCGGGGCAGGGCTAACGCTTGCCATCGCCGATGACGAAGCGTTCAATTTCTACTACCCGGACAACATTACGCTTCTGGAGCGCACGGGGCTTAAGATTGTCCGTTTTAGCCCGTTGCACGACACCTGTTTACCCGACTGTCAGATGATCTGGCTGGGGGGTGGCTATCCTGAGTTACATGCTGCGGCGTTGGCCCGTAATATTGCAATGCTTAACCAACTGCGGGCGGCGCACCAGCAGGGTGTCGCGATTTATGCCGAGTGCGGGGGGCTGATGTATCTCGGCAGTTCGCTGGAAGACAGCCAGGGTGATACCTGGCTGATGGCGGATATCATTCCCGGTCACAGCAAAATGGGAAAACGTCTGACCCGATTTGGCTACTGCGAAGCGCAGGCCGCGCAGCAAACGTTGTTAGCTGCAGAAGGTGAAGTGCTGCGCGGACATGAATTCCACTACTCCGATTTTACCCCTGAAACCCCCGCGGTGATGAACTGTCGCAAAGTGCGCGATGGCAAAACGCTGCAAGCCTGGTCCGGCGGTTGGCAGGTGGGAAATACCTTTGCCAGCTATCTACACGTTCATTTTGCTCAACGTCCGCAGATGCTTAACCACTGGCTGGCAGCCGCGAGGAGCGCACTATGACCATCCTCGCGTGGTGTGTTGCCTGGCTGCTTGATTTTATCATCGGCGATCCGCAGAACTGGCCGCATCCGGTGCGCTGGATTGGCAATCTGATTTCTGCGGTGCAACGGGTTGTTCGGCGTTACTGCCATAGCGACCGTGCGCTACGCATCGGTGGCGCGGTGATGTGGATTGTGGTGGTGGGGCTGACCTGGGCTGTGTCCTGGGGAGTACTGGCGCTGGCGCACTCTATTCATCCCTGGCTTGGTTGGGTGGTTGAGGTCTGGATGATCTTTGCCGTGCTGGCCGGGCGCTGCCTGGCAAATGCCGCGCAGGATGTCGAGCGTCCGCTACGTGCCGGTAACCTTGCTGCAAGTCGGGAAAAGCTGTCATGGATTGTAGGACGTGATACCTCGCAATTACAGCCACAGCAGATCAATCGCGGCGTAGTGGAAACCGTGGCTGAGAACACCGTTGATGGCATCATCGCGCCGCTGTTCTTCTTGCTCCTCGGCGGTGCGCCTCTGGCGATGGCCTACAAAGCGGTAAACACCCTTGACTCCATGGTGGGCTACAAACATGAAAAATACCGCGCTATCGGTATGGTCAGCGCTCGTCTGGACGATGTCGCAAATTATATTCCCGCGAGACTAAGTTGGCTGCTGCTGGGCGCAGCGGCATTTTTATGTCGCCAGGACGGCGCGCGTGCTTTGCAGATTGGCTGGCGCGATCGCTACAACCACAGCAGCCCAAACTGCGCGTGGTCAGAAGCGTCCGTTGCCGGGGCATTAGGAATTCGTCTGGGTGGTCCTAATGACTACTTTGGCGAGCGCGTTGAGAAACCGTGGATCGGTGATGCACAACGCGACATTTCGGTAGACGACATTTCCCATACGATTCGATTGATGTGGGTGGCATCGATGCTGGCACTGGCGCTGTTTATTGCGCTGCGGTGGCTGCTGGTCGGTGTAGCCTGAGGACAACACAATGCAATATATCCAGCAACCCCAGGCGATTGAGGCCAAAAGTTTCGACATTATTGGCGAGATCATCCGTGAAACCCGCCCGGACTATCAGTTTGCCAGCCCGTTACATGAAGCCATTATCAAGCGGGTCATTCACACGACAGCGGATTTCGACTGGCTGGACATTCTGTGGTTTTCCAGTGATGTGCTGGAGCAGTTCTGTGCGGCGCTTAGCCGTTCGAGCGTGATTTATACCGATACCACTATGGCCCTTTCCGGGATTAATAAAACGCTGCTGGCAAAATTCGGTGGCGAATGCCGCTGCTACATCAGCGACCCGCGGGTCGTGCGGACGGCAAAAGAGCAGGGCATTACCCGGTCAATGGCGGCCGTTGACATTGCGGTGAAGGAAGAGGGTGAAAAGCTGTTTGTGTTTGGCAACGCGCCGACAGCGCTGTTCCGCCTGCTTGAGCATGATGTGGCCGTGAGTGGCGTAGTTGGCGTACCGGTTGGGTTCGTCGGTGCAGAAGAGTCGAAAGATGCACTGACCCAAAGCAATCTACCCGCCATTGCTGCGTTAGGTCGTAAAGGGGGAAGTAACGTCGCCGCCGCGATCGTCAACGCCATGCTTTATCACATGCAGGGGGCGCGATGAGCGAGTCCTTCGATACGCCTGTGTGGCACAACGGTAAAGCGCTGCGTAAAGGATATACCACGGGATCGTGCGCGACGGCGGCGGCAAAAGTGGCGGCGCTGATGGTATTGCGCCAGCACCTGATCCATCAGGTTTCTATCGTGACGCCATCAGGTGTGACGCTGTGTCTGAACGTAGAGTCACCGCATATCGAAGGACAGCAGGCGATAGCCGCCATCCGCAAAGACGGTGGCGATGATGTGGATGCCACCCACGGCATGCTGATTTTTGCCCGGGTGACGTTAAACGATAGCAAAGAGATAACCCTTCAGGGCGGGGAAGGCGTTGGCACGGTAACCCGCAAAGGGATCGGCCTGCCAGTGGGCAGTTCGGCGATTAATCGCACACCTCGCCAGACCATTGAGTCTGCGGTTCGTGAGGCGATTGGTCCGAATCGTGGGGCGCAAATTGAAATTTTCGCGCCGGAAGGTGAAGAGCGGGCGCAAAAAACCTACAACTCTCGCCTTGGCATTCTGGGCGGCATTTCGATCATTGGCACGACTGGGATCGTCACGCCGATGTCAGAAGAAAGCTGGAAACGTTCACTGTCGCTGGAACTGGAAATTAAGCGAGCGGCGGGGCTGGAGCGTGTCGTACTGGTGCCAGGAAACCACGGCGAACGTTTTGTGCGTGAGCAGATGGGGATCGACACCCAGGTTGTGGTCACCATGAGCAATTTTGTCGGTTACATGATTGAAGAAGCCGTACGTCTGGGGTTCCGACAAATTGTGCTGGTGGGACACCCTGGTAAGCTCGTCAAAATTGCGGCGGGGATCTTTCATACCCACAGCCATATTGCCGATGCTCGCATGGAAACGCTGGTGGCCCACCTCGCGTTACTGGGGGCGCCGCTGGAACTGCTCACGCTGGTCAGCGACTGCGATACCACCGAGGCGGCGATGGAACACATAGAAGCATACGGTTTTCAGCACATTTACAACCATCTGGCTAAGCGCATCTGTATGCGCGTCCTGCAAACGTTGCGCTTTACCAAAAATCCCCCGACCTGTGACGCCATCATGTTCTCTTTTGATAATCAGGTGCTTGGGAGTAATCGCCCGGTCGCAGAGATTGCTGAGGAGATGCAATGTTAACCGTTGTAGGGATGGGACCAGCCGGTTTGCATTTGATGACGCCTGCGGCGCGTGAAGCGGTCGCAACGGCTGATGTTCTGGTCGGTGGAAAGCGACATTTGCAGCAATTCCCGGATTTTACCGGTGAACAGTTTGTTCTCGGCGCCAATATTCTCGAACTCTTGAACTGGATTTGCGCGCACCAGGAGCAACGCGTTGTGGTGCTGGCATCTGGCGATCCGCTGTTTTACGGCATCGGGACGCGCATGGTGGCGCATTTCGGTATTGAAAATGTGCGCATTATTCCCGGTATTAGCGCGGTGCAGTACCTGTGTGCGCAGTCCGGTATTGATATGAACGATATGTGGCTGACCAGTAGCCATGGTCGCAGCGTCTGTTTCGATGAACTGGCGCGACATAACAAGGTGGCTATGGTGACAGATGCGCAGTGCGGCCCGCGTGAAATTGCGCAGCAGCTCATTGCACGAGGCAAGGGACATCGCTGGATGGTGATTGGCGAAAACCTGGCAATGGAAAACGAACGGATCCATTTCCTGCCTGTGAGCGAAGTTAACGCCGACTATGACATGAATGCAGTGGTGATCCTTGATGAAAGATGAGCTGTTTTTACGTGGAGAGAAAGTGCCGATGACCAAAGAAGCGGTACGTGCACTTGCCCTCTCAAAACTTGAATTACACCGCGCCAGTCACCTGATTGATATTGGCGCAGGAACCGGCAGCGTGTCGATAGAAGCCGCGCTGCAATACCCTGGATTGCGCGTGACGGCAATCGAGCGTAACCCGGCGGCGCTCAGGTTATTGGATGAAAACCGCCAGCATTTTGCCTGTGCAAACATCGACATTTTTCCCGGTGTTGCGCCGATGACCATCGCTGAAAAAGCCGATGCCATTTTCATGGGCGGCAGCGGTGGCCATTTGACTGAACTGATTGACTGGTCAATGCGTCAATTGCATCCCGCAGGGCGGCTGGTGATGACATTCATCCTCCAGGAAAACCTCAACACCGCGCTGGCACATCTGGACCATCTTGGCGTACCGGGAGTGGATTGCCTGCAGCTACAGGTTTCCTCGCTTACCACGCTTGGCAGTGGTCACTATTTCAAACCGAATAACCCCGTATTTGTTATCGCCTGTCAGAAGGAAGGAAACCATGTCTGAGATTTTTGATCCCCGTAGCGTGTGGTTTGTTGGCGCAGGTCCTGGCGATCGCGAGCTGATTACCCTCAAAGGTTACCGGCTGCTACAGCAGGCGCAGGTTGTTATCTACGCCGGATCGCTGATTAACACCGAACTGCTGGAATATTGTCCTGCTGGCGCTGAATGCCACGACAGCGCTGAACTGCATCTTGAGCAGATCCTTGATCTGATGGAAGCCGGAGTGAAAGCGGGTAAGACCGTGGTGCGTCTGCAAACCGGCGATGTTTCGCTATACGGTTCCGTGCGCGAGCAGGGCGAGGAACTGACCAAACGCGGGATTGACTGGCAGGTGGTGCCCGGCGTCAGCGCATTCCTTGGTGCGGCGGCGGAGTTGGGCGTTGAGTATACCGTACCTGAGGTCTCACAGAGCCTGATCATTACCCGCCTGGAAGGACGCACGCCGGTGCCGGAGCGCGAACAGCTGGAGTCATTTGCCAGTCACCAGACATCTATGGCGATTTATCTGTCCGTTCAGCGTATTCATCGTGTGGCCGAGCGTTTGATTGAAGGCGGTTATCCGGCGACCACGCCCGTGGCGGTGATCTACAAGGCAACCTGGCCGGAAAGCCAGACTGTGCGCGGTACCCTGGCGGATATTGGCGACAAGGTTCGTGATGCGGGCATCCGTAAAACGGCTCTTATTCTGGTCGGTAATTTCCTGGGCTCGGAGTATCACTACTCCAAACTCTATGCGGCGGACTTTAGCCATGAATACCGTAAAGCCTGAGTCAATTGCGCTTTTTTGCCTGACCCCGGGAGGCGTTACGCTGGCAAAACGTCTGGCGGCTATGCTGCCGGTTACCTGTTTTACCAGTGAAAAGCTGCTGGAGGAGGGATTCATTCCTTTCGAAAACGGCTTTGCGAATACCGCCCGCGAAGCGTTTGCGAATTACTCGGCGCTGATTTTTATCGGTGCGACCGGCATTGCGGTGCGCGTGCTGGCCCCGCTGGTTAACGACAAATTTTGCGATCCGGCGGTGGTGGTCATTGATGAACGCGCCCAGCATGTCATCAGCCTGCTCTCCGGTCACGCGGGCGGTGCCAATGCGCTGGCGCGGTATCTGGCGGGCATGTTGGGCGCCGATCCGGTGATCACCACTGCGACGGATGTCAACGATATGGCGGCACTGGATACGCTGGCATTTCAACTGAATGCCCGGATGAGTGATTTCCGTTCGGCGGTGAAGATCGTTAATCAGATGCTGGTCAGTAATAAGCGGGTGGGGCTGTGGTGGGATGATGAACTGACGCAGGATGTCAGTCATTGCGACCGGCGCGGATTTATCACGGTAACCGATCTCAATCAGCTTCCTGAACTGGATGCGCTGGTGTGTATCACCTTACGCACCAACTTACCCGATCTGCCTGTTCCGCACTGGAAGCTGGTGCCGCAGCGTGTTGTGGCCGGAATTGGTTGTCGTCGTGACACGCCGTTCCCGTTGCTGGCCGCGCTGCTTGCCAGGCAACTCGAAGCCCAGCAGCTCGATCCGCTGGCGCTTAAAGCGATTGGCAGTATCACGCTGAAAAAAGATGAACAGGGACTTATCCAACTGGCTTCGTGCTGTCGCGTTCCTTTCGAAACCTTTACTGCTGACGCGCTGCGTGAGCATGAACACCGTTTTCCGGCCTCATCGTTTGTTCGCAAAACGGTGGGTACAGGAAGCGTTTCCGGTCCTGCAGCCTGGCTGCTGAGCCACGGAAAACTGTTAGGCGAGACCCTGCGAGAACAGGGCGTCACTATCACTTTGGGAGTTTCACACTGATGTTAAGCGTAATTGGAATTGGCCCTGGCTCGCAGGCAATGATGACCATGGAAGCCGTTGAAGCATTGCAGGCAGCGGAAATCATCGTTGGCTATAAAACCTACACCCACCTGGTAAAAGCGTTCACTGGCGACAAGCAGGTGATCAAAACCGGGATGTGCAAAGAGATTGAACGCTGCCAGGCGGCGATCGAACTGGCGCAGGCAGGTCACAATGTGGCGCTGATCAGCAGCGGTGATGCAGGGATTTACGGTATGGCCGGGCTGGTGCTTGAGCTGGTCAGCAAGCAAAAGTTGGACGTTGAGGTCAGGCTGATCCCAGGAATGACGGCCAGCATTGCCGCCGCCTCTTTGCTGGGCGCGCCGTTGATGCACGACTTCTGCCACATCAGCTTAAGCGATCTGTTAACACCGTGGCCAGTTATCGAAAAACGCATAGTGGCTGCCGGCGAAGCAGACTTTGTAATCTGTTTCTACAACCCGCGCAGTCGGGGTCGCGAAGGTCATCTGGCGCGCGCATTTGAGCTGCTTTCTGCCAGCAAGAGCGCGCAAACGCCGGTGGGTATTGTGAAGTCAGCCGGACGTAAAAAACAGGAAAAATGGTTGACCACCCTGGGTGAAATGGACTTTGAACCGGTTGATATGACCAGCCTTGTGATCGTTGGCAACAAAACAACCTATGTTCAGGACGGCCTGATGATCACGCCACGAGGTTATGTGCTGTGAATTACGGTGATGTGTTGGTCATGGGCGGTACCAGCGATGCGCGCATGCTGTGCCAGCAACTGGACGCAGCCAATGTGGCCTACACCC
>NZ_SZWS01000027.1:5339-8852 GCF_005281245.1 Citrobacter sp. wls826 | reverse complement strand
CCAACGGGGAAGCAACTGGCGGGAGATATCAAAGGTCAGGTGCGCTGCGGGCGTCTGGAGCGCGAACAAATGATTGCCTGGCTACAGGAAAATCAGACGCGCTGGGTGATAGACGCCTCGCATCCGTATGCCGAGGTGGTGAGCCGCAACATCATGAACGCCTGCGAAGCGGCGGGGGTACTGCTGAGCCGCTATCAACGTCCTGAGCAGTTGAGCGGTTTAACCCACCCGCAGCTTTATACCGTACAGAGTATTCAGCAAGCCTGCGAGGTTGCGCGCCGTTTCGGTGACCGCGTGCTGCTGACGACCGGCAGTAAAGATCTGGCTATCTGGCGCGAAGGGTTGCCTGAAAAAACGCTGCTGGCGCGCGTCCTGCCTGTACCCGAGGTTATTCAGCAATGCGCGGACCTGGGATTTGGCGTCGGTGAGATTTTTGCATTGTGCGGGCCGTTTAGCGCCGAGTTCAACGCTGCGTTTTATCGCCAGTGTCAGGCTGATGTGGTGATCACTAAGGCATCCGGTGCGGAAGGTGGTTATCAGGAAAAAGTTCAACCTTGTCTGGATGCTGGTATCCCCTGCATCGTGATTACACGTCCGGCACCGTTGGTGACGGGAGAAGAGTTACTGGAAAGTCAGGCCGCCTTTGGGGCGCGTTTAACGCGCTGGCTGGCCGCTGCTTAAGGAGTTAGAGATGAAAAAGGCGCTTCTGGTGGTCAGCTTTGGCACCAGCTATCACGACACCTGTGAGAAAAATATTGTGGCTTGCGAGAGCGATCTCGCAGTCAGTTGCCCTGACCGCGACCTGTTTCGGGCGTTTACCTCCGGGATGATTATCCGCAAGCTCAAGCAGCGCGACGGCATTGAGATCGACACGCCGCTGCAGGCGCTGCAAAAGCTGGCGGAGCAGGGGTATCAGGACGTGGCTATTCAGTCGTTGCACATTATCAACGGTGATGAATACGAAAAAATTGTCCGCGAAGTGCAAAGCATGCGCCCGTTTTTTTCTCGCCTGACGCTGGGTGTTCCGCTGCTGAGCAGCCATGACGATTACGCCCAGCTGATGCTGGCGCTGCAACAGCAAATGCCGGTGCTTGGCGAAAATGAAAAAGTGGTGTTTATGGGACACGGTGCCAGCCATCATGCCTTTGCCGCCTATGCCTGCCTCGACCATATGATGACGGCACAGCGCTACCCGGCGCGGGTTGGGGCGGTGGAAAGCTACCCGGAAGTCGATGTGCTGATTGAAAGTTTGTCTCAGGAAGGGGTGACGGCGGTGCATCTGATGCCGCTGATGTTAGTTGCTGGCGATCATGCCATCAATGATATGGCCTCTGACGAAGAGGATTCCTGGAAAACATTGTTCAATGCGGCCGGGATACCGGCTACGCCGTGGCTCAGTGGTCTGGGTGAGAATCCGGCGGTTCGCGCTATGTTCGTGGCGCATTTACAACAGGCGCTTAATGTGGCGCTGGAGGAAGCGGCATGAGCGGAAAACTGTACGCATTAAGCACCGGGCCTGGCGCTTCCGATCTTATCACCGTGCGGGCCGCACGCACGCTGGGTACGCTGGATATTCTCTATGCACCCGCCGGGCGCAAAGGTGGCGACAGTCTGGCGCTGTCGATCGTACGTGAATATATCGGCGAGCAGACCGAAGTTCGCTGCTGCCATTTTCCTATGAGTGCTGACAGCGCCGAAAAAGAGGCGGTATGGGATGACGTTGCGGCCGCGCTAGTTCAGGAAGTCGAAGCGGGTAAGCAGGTGGGCTTTATTACACTCGGCGACGCCATGCTGTTCAGCACCTGGGTTTTTTTACTCCAGCGTATTGGCTGTCCTGACTGGTTAGAAATCGTCCCGGGCGTGACCTCTTTCGCTGCGATTGCCGCGCGTTCAAAAACGCCGCTCGCCATGGAGCAACAGTCACTGGCCGTGGTCTCCTGTACCGCGCCGGAAGCGGAAATCCAGCAGGCGTTAAAGCAGCATGACAGTCTGGTGCTGATGAAGGTATACGGTCGTTTTGCGCGCATCAAAGCGCTGCTGCAACAAGAGGGTTTGTTGGGCTGTGCATTGATGATGTCTGAAGCCACGCTGCCGGGTGAACAGTGCTGGCGTCATCTCGATGAGGTGAGCGACGATCAGCCGCTGCCTTATTTCTCGACCATTCTGGTCAATAAACAGTGGGAGTATGCACAATGAAGCTTGAACAACAGCTAAAACAGCTGTCTTTCAGCGGGTTGGCTGCGGCGCTATTACTGATGGTTGTTCCTGAACAAGCGTTCGCCATGCACATAATGGAAGGTTTCTTGCCGCCGATGTGGGCGCTGGCCTGGTGGCTGCTGTTTTTGCCGTGCCTGTGGTACGGGCTGGTGCGGCTGCGCCAAATCGTGCAGGAAGATAGTCACCAAAAAGTATTACTGGCTCTGTGCGGCGCGTTTATTTTTGTGCTGTCGGCGCTGAAAATTCCTTCTGTTACCGGAAGTTGCTCGCACCCTACCGGGGTAGGCCTGGCGGTTATCCTGTTTGGACCGGGCGTGGTGGCAATCCTCGGGGCAATCGTCCTGCTGTTCCAGGCGCTGTTACTGGCGCACGGTGGTTTGACAACGCTTGGCGCTAACGGCATGTCGATGGCGGTGATTGGCCCGGTGGTGGGTTACATGGTGTGGAAAATGGCCTGCCGTGCGGGATTGCGTCGTGATGTTTGCGTCTTCCTGTGCGCGATGCTGGCGGATCTCGTCACCTATTTCGTGACCTCGGTGCAACTGGGCGTGGCGTTCCCGGACCCATCCGCCGGTGCTACGGGTTCAATCATCAAGTTCATGGGGATTTTCTGCCTGACGCAGATCCCAATTGCGATAGCGGAAGGTCTGCTCACCGTAATGATTTATGACCAGTTAACCAAACGGCAGTTGATTACCGCTCAAGGACATTAACGATGAAAAAGACGCTGATTTTGTTAGGGATGGTAGTGGCGCTGGTGATCCTGCCGTTCTTTATCAACCATGGTGGAGAGTACGGTGGCTCAGACGGTGAGGCGGAGAGTCAGATTCAGGCAATTGCCCCACATTATGAGCCGTGGTTCCAGCCGTTGTATGAACCGGCAAGCGGTGAGATTGAAAGCCTGCTGTTTACGCTCCAGGGATCGCTGGGCGCAGCCGTGATTTTCTACATTCTGGGTTACACCAAGGGCAGGCAACGTCGTGATGACCGGGCTTGACAGGCTTAGCTATCAAAGCCGCTGGTTTCATGTCTCACCCGTGCGGAAATTTCTGCTCTGGCTGATGATGATGATTCTGGCGTTTACTCTGCCCCCGTTGGGGCAGGGTATTGAGCTGTTACTGATTGCCGCGCTGAGCTGCTGGCTGCTGCGCATTTCCTTCTGGCGCTGGTGTCGCTGGATGGCATTACCGTTTGGTTTTCTGACGGTCGGCGTCGTGACCATTCTGTTTAGTTTTAGCCGCGATCCGCAGACGCTGCTGGCCAGCATCCCCGTTGGAAGCTATTGGTTAGGCGTTA
>NZ_SZWS01000027.1:756-5297 GCF_005281245.1 Citrobacter sp. wls826 | reverse complement strand
CCGCCAATGAAACCTTCTGGCGCAGCCTGGCTGCGCTGGCGGCGACGTTCTGGCTGGTACTGAATCTGCCGTTTCCGCAATTGATTATCTTACTCAAACGCGCGCACGTTCCTCGCCTGCTCACTGAGCAGATCCTGCTAACCTGGCGCTTTATTTTTATCCTGTTAGACGAGGCGCTGGCTATTCATCGCGCACAAACGCTACGTTTTGGTTATCGTAGCTTGCCGTTGGGCTATCGCTCGCTGGCGATGCTGGTGGGATTGCTGTTTACCCGCGTGTTGATCCGCTACCAGCAAATGACCACCACACTGGATATCAAACTGTATCAGGGTGATTTTCACCTGTAAGGAAAAGTATGCTTGCCACTTCAGCGCTTTGGTTTCGCTATCAGGATGACCCAATCCTCAAAGGGCTAACGCTGGACTTTTCAACGCATGCCGTCACCGGGCTGGTCGGTGCTAATGGCTGCGGGAAATCCACGCTGTTTATGAACCTGAGTGGTTTACTGCGCCCGCAGGAAGGCGCGGTGATGTGGCAAGGCAAACCGCTGGATTACAGCAAGCGCGGCCTGCTGGCGCTGCGTCAGCAGGTGGCAACCGTATTTCAGGATCCCGACCAGCAAATTTTTTATACCGATATCGACAGCGATATTGCCTTCAGCCTGCGCAACCTTGGGGTGGATGAAGCTGAAATCTCCCGCCGGGTGGATGATGCGCTCACGCTGGTAGATGCCCAGCATTTTCGCCATCAGCCAATTCAGTGTTTAAGTCACGGGCAAAAAAAACGTGTGGCGATTGCCGGGGCGTTGGTGTTGCAGGCGCAGTATTTGCTACTGGATGAACCTACTGCGGGCCTTGACCCATCAGGCCGCACGCAGATGATTGAGATAATCAAACGCATCGTAGCGCAAGGAAACCACGTGGTTATCTCCAGCCATGATATCGATCTTATCTATGAAGTCAGCGATGCAGTGTACGTTTTACGCCGGGGTGAAGTGCTAACACACGGCTCGCCGGGTGATGTGTTTGCCCGGACGGATCTTATTGAACAAGCGGGATTAACTCAGCCATGGCTGGTGAAGCTGCATACCGAGCTGGGCTTCCCGCTGTGTAAAACAGAAGCTGAATTTTTTAGCTGTATGCGAGAGAACGCACTGAAGGAGGCGTCATGACGCAGGCAATAATGTTGCAGGGAACGGCATCTGATGTAGGTAAAAGCGTGTTGGTAGCCGGTCTGTGTCGAATTTTTTATCAGGATGGACTGCGTACCGCACCGTTCAAATCGCAGAACATGGCGCTGAACTCTGGCATTACGCCAGAGGGCAAAGAGATGGGCCGCGCGCAAATTTTTCAGGCTGAGGCCGCCGGTATTACGCCAGATGTGCGTATGAATCCGGTGCTGCTTAAGCCGACCAGCGATCGTAAAGCGCAGGTTGTGCTGATGGGCAAAGTGGCAACCGATATGGATGCGGTGAGCTACCACGAGTACAAACCGAAACTACGGGATCAAATCCTGTCTGTTTATAACAGTCTGGCGCAGGAGTTCGATGTGCTGGTTCTGGAAGGGGCGGGAAGCCCGGCTGAGATTAACCTGCGCGATCGCGATATCGTCAATATGGGGATGGCTGAAATGGCGCAGTGCCCTGTCGTTCTGGTGGCGGATATCGACCGCGGCGGGGTGTTCGCCTCCATTTACGGCACGCTGGCGCTACTGCACGACCATGAACGCGCCAGGGTAAAAGGGGTGATCATCAATAAGTTTCGCGGTGATGTGGCGTTGCTGTATTCCGGGATTGAGCAAATTGAAGCGCTGACCGGCGTTCCGGTCCTGGGCGTCATGCCATGGCTGGACGTTGATCTGGAAGATGAAGATGGCGTTGCGCTGCAAAAGGGCAAATATTTGCGCACAGACAAACGCGACATCGATATCGCCGTTGTTCAGATACCACACATTTCTAACTTTACTGATTTCAATGCGCTTGCCGCACAGCCGGATGTGCGCGTGCGCTATGTTCGCCAGCCTGAAGAGTTGGCGGGGGCCGATCTGGTGATTCTGCCCGGCAGCAAAAACACCCTGGGCGATCTGGTGTGGCTGCGTGAAAGCGGGATGGCGCATGGCGTGGTGCAATTACATCGTAATAACGTACCCGTAGTGGGGATTTGCGGTGGCTATCAAATGCTCGGCGAAACCATCATTGATGAAGTTGAGTCAGGACTCGGTACGTTGCCGGGTCTGGGCTTGCTCAATACCGTAACTCATTTTGCCCAGCACAAAACCACGACCCTGGTTGAGGGACAAATGTCCTCCTCGCTGCCGGACTGGCTGGCGGGTACCGCGGGATTATCCGTTCGCGGTTATGAAATTCATATGGGCGAAACGGCATTAACCGAGGAATGCCGGTCGGTGATGACGCTGCGTAAAGACGGTGGCAACGTGGCTGATGGCGCGGTCACTGCCGATGGCCTGGCGTTCGGCACCTATCTTCACGGTCTGTTCGACAGCGATGAATTTACCCGTGCGCTGGTTAATGGCCTGCGAGAACGTAAAGGGTTAGCGCCGCTGGATTCCACCTTCCATTACGCGCAATATAAATCGCAGCAGTTTGATCTGCTGGCGGATGCGATGCGGCAACACATCGATATTGAGAAAATTTATACCATCATGCAGCAACACCGGGAGCCAGTATGATGATTCTGGTGACTGGCGGCGCGCGAAGCGGCAAGAGTCGGCATGCGGAAGCGCTGATCGCAGATTCTCCAAACGTTTTGTATATCGCGACTTCGCAGATTTTTGATGAGGAGATGGCTGCGCGAATTCAGCATCATCGTGACGGACGTCCTGCGCACTGGCGGACAGCCGAACGCTGGCAACATCTCGATGAACTGATTACGGCAGCAAACGATCCACAAGAAGCCATTCTGCTGGAGTGCATCACCACGATGGTGACCAACCTGCTGTTTGCGCTGGGCGGTGACAGCGACCCGGATAGCTGGGATTACGCGGCGATGGAGCAATCTATTGAGGATGAAATTCGTTCGCTGATTGCGGCCTGTCAGCGCTGTCCGGCTAGGGTTGTGCTGGTCACTAACGAAGTCGGAATGGGGATTGTTCCGGAGAACCGTCTGGCACGGCATTTTCGCGATATTGCAGGACGCGTGAACCAGCGACTGGCGGCGGCGGCTGATGAGGTCTGGCTGGTGGTATCAGGAATTGGAGTCAAAATTAAATGAGTAAGTTGTTCTGGGCAATGCTCTCTTTTATTAGTCGCTTGCCCGTTCCTGCTCGCTGGTCGCAAGGACTGGATTTCGAGCACTATTCACGTGGCATTGTGATGTTCCCGCTAATTGGCGTGGTGCTGGGAGGGCTGACGGGGCTGGTCTTTATGGCGCTGCAGCCCTGGTGTGGGGTGCCGTTGGCGGCCCTGTTTGCAGTTCTCACGCTGGCGTTATTGACCGGGGGATTTCATCTCGACGGTCTGGCGGATACCTGTGACGGTATTTTTTCGGCCCGTCGACGCGAGCGGATGCTGGAAATCATGCGTGACAGCCGCCTGGGGACTCACGGTGGACTGGCGTTAATTTTCGTGTTGCTGGCAAAAGTGCTGGTGGTGAGCGAACTGGCTTTGCGGGGTACACCGATGCTGGCGGCGCTTGCAGCCGCTTGTGTCGCCGGGCGGGGTACCGCTGTTTTGCTGATGTATCGACATCGCTACGCCCGCGAAGAAGGGCTGGGCAACGTCTTTATCGGTAAAGTCACCGGGCGTCAAACCTGCGTCACGTTGGGATTTGCGGCGATCCTGGCTGCCGTGCTTCTTCCTGGCATGCGCGGCGTGGCGGCGCTGGTTGTTACGATAGTGGCGATTTTTATTCTTGGGCAGTTATTAAAACGCACGTTGGGTGGGCAGACCGGCGATACGCTGGGCGCAGCAATTGAACTTGGCGAGTTGATTTTCCTGCTGGCTCTGCTCTGAGTCAGCCAACATACTGGAACCCTTATGCAGACTTTAACCTCTTTACTCCACGCAATCCCTTCACCTGATAGTGCTGCGATGCTGCGTGCACAGCAGCATGTCGATGGCTTGCTTAAACCGCCAGGAAGTCTTGGTCGGCTCGAGTCGCTCGCCGTGCAACTGGCCGGAATGCCGGGTCTGAAGGGCGTACCGCATGTGAATGGCAAAGCGATGCTGGTGATGTGCGCCGATCACGGTGTATGGGATGAAGGGGTTGCTGTTTCGCCTAAAATCGTCACGGCTATTCAGGCTGCTAATATGACGCGTGGGACGACAGGCGTTTGTGTGCTTGCCGCTCAGGCGGGGGCAAAGGTACATGTGATTGATGTCGGCATCGATGCTGAGCTTATCCCTGGCGTGGTGAATATGCGCGTGGCGCGCGGCTGCGGCAATATTGCACAAGGCCCGGCAATGAGTCGTTCGCAGGCCGAGGAGCTGCTGCTGGAGGTTATCCGCTATACCCATGAGCTGGCCAAAGACGGCGTAACGCTGTTTGGCGTCGGTGAACTTGGTATGGCAAATACGACACCAG
>NZ_SZWS01000027.1:0-679 GCF_005281245.1 Citrobacter sp. wls826 | reverse complement strand
CCGGCAGCGATGCCGAGGATGTGGTGGGTATCGGCGCTAACCTGCCGCTTTCAAGAGTAGGCAATAAAGTCGATGTTGTGCGGCGAGCAATCGCCGTCAATCAACCGGATCGTAATGACGGTATCGATGTGCTGGCTAAGGTAGGCGGGTTTGATCTGGTCGGCATGGCGGGGGTGATGTTGGGGGCGGCCTCCTGCGGCCTGCCGGTCGTGCTGGACGGTTTTCTCTCTTATTCCGCTGCGCTGGCGGCCTGCCAGATTGCGCCGCAGATTAAACCTTACCTGATCCCGTCACATTTCTCCGCCGAGAAGGGGGCTCGCACCGCGCTGGCGCATCTTGAACTGGAGCCGTATCTCAATATGGGGATGCGTTTGGGCGAAGGCAGCGGGGCCGCGCTGGCGATGCCGATTGTTGAAGCCGCCTGTGCAATGTACAACAACATGGGGCAGCTTGCCGCCAGCAACATTGTGCTTCCGGATGGTAAGGAAGCATAGTTTTCGGCCACGCTGAACTTCGCCCCATGGTGCAATACCGTTCAGTTAAGCCTGTATGGAAATGTTTTGCTTTGAATCAGTTTCGTTCACCTTATGTGCGTTGCTTCTCTGATAACGTTATACCTGTGAACGCGCAAGGGAGGCTCACCGCCGCCTCCCTTGCATCCCAGGCTCCCGGCGGGAAA
>NZ_SZWS01000025.1:0-2287 GCF_005281245.1 Citrobacter sp. wls826 | reverse complement strand
CGGTTTTTTTTGTCTGCAAGGTTGAACTGTAACAAAACGCAACGCAGACTAACGACATTCAGTTAATCGGGTGTCTCATGTTATTACTTTCTCGTTATTCCTTCTCTGTTAAACCTCAGGAAGCGATCCTCATTGTGATCACAATGTTCTGGGGGGGCACGTTTTTGGCCGTGCAATATGCCGTTACCCTGAGCGGACCTTTTTTCTTTGTCGGCGTGCGTTTTGCCACCGCTGCGCTGGCGGTCGCGCTTTTGTCACTACGCTCATTGCATAAACTGACGTGGCTGGAAGTCAAAGCAGGCGTTGCGATCGGTATCGCAATTGCGTTGGGCTATAGTCTGCAAACCTGGGGACTACAGTTTATTCCCAGCAGTAAATCGGCGTTTATTACCGCGATGTATGTGCCGTTGGTCCCGCTTTTACAATGGCTGTGTCTGGGGCGTATGCCCGGCCTGATGCCATGTGTCGGCATTGTGCTGGCCTTTATCGGGTTGATTTTTCTCGCCGGACCGGGAGGCAATTTGCTGGCTTTAGGTGAAGGAGAGTGGATCACACTCGCCGGCGCGGTGGCGATTGCGGCAGAAATTATCCTGATTAGCGCGTGGGCGGGAAAAGTGGATGTGCGGCGGGTAACGGTGGTACAACTGGCAACCGCTTCGATAGTGGCATTTATTGCCATGGCCCCAGCAGGAGAGTCCGTGCCGCCGATGTCTACGGGATTGCTGGTGGTGGCGCTGGGGTTGGGGATTTTCAGTGCGATTATTCAGGTCACCATGAACTGGGCACAGCGCAGCGTTTCGCCGACGCGCGCGACGGTCATTTATACCGGTGAGCCGGTGTGGGCGGGGATCTTTGGTCGCCTGGCGGGGGAACGCTTACCGCTACTGGCTTTGCTCGGCGCAGCATTCATTATTGTTGGCGTGCTGGTCAGCGAACTGAAGTTCAAAAAGAAAAAAGGGGTAGTGCAAGAGGCACCGCCGGAGTCGCTTTAATTTAACCATTCACCGCGTGATTTGGTATGCTGACGCCCTCACAAGAAGGAGAGGGCGCATGGTCCAACGCGCAGAGAAAAAAACAGGTAAGCGCTCGCAGGCCGTCAGTGCAAAACGCCAGGCCATATTAACCGCGGCATTAAATATCTTCTCCCAATATGGGATCCACGGCACGCGTCTCGAACAGGTCGCTGAGCAGGCGGGTGTGTCAAAAACGAATCTGCTTTATTACTACCCGTCAAAAGAGGTGCTCTATATTGCCGTTTTGCGGCAAATCCTCGACGTCTGGCTGGCTCCGTTGAAGGCTTTTCGCGAAGACTTTGCGCCGCTGGTGGCTATTAAAGAATACATTCGCCTTAAGCTGGAAGTGTCGCGCGATTACCCTCAGGCTTCACGACTGTTTTGTATGGAGATGCTGGCAGGTGCGCCTTTATTGATGGCTGAATTAACGGGCGATCTCAAAACGCTAATTGATGAGAAATCGGCGCTGATTGCCGGTTGGATCAAAAGTGGGAAACTGGCTCCGGTCGATCCGCATCATCTGATTTTTATGATTTGGGCTTCAACCCAGCACTACGCCGACTTTGCCCCACAGGTTGAGGCGGTAACGGGCGCAACGCTGCGTGATGAAGCCTTTTTTAACCAAACGGTGGAGAGCGTGCAGCGGATGATTATTGAAGGGATCCGCGTGCGTTAACTGGCAGGCGGTAACGGACAGCTTAAATCGCCCTCTTCGCACTGTAAGAGCGAGGCGAGAAACGCTTCACGCTCGTTGGTTTTATCCGTCAGGCACTGACTGGAAATCATCGCCTGGACGCTACCGCCTTCGGTGCCGGAACTGATTAACGCGCAGTCCGCATCGCGCAGGGTTATCCATGAGATTTGCGCTTTTTTCAGTAAATCGCGCTGGGTTGGGGCGGCGCGCTTAAGCGCATTCTGATAAGTGTCATTAAGTTTGGTGTCGGCCGCCTTAAACTGCTCTGCGGCACAGGTGTTCATCTCAATCTGAGTGTTCGCGTTGGCGCAGTCATCCGCCAGCGCCTGGCCGCTCAACAGCAGCGCTGCACATGTCAGTACGATTCGTTTCATGCTTCCCTCTGGCTCCATAAAAAAGGCCCCGTTACCGGAGTCATGCTTGTCAGTTAACGAGGATGAGTGGCACATACGGAGGTAATGAATCTGTTGCCTCCGGTATATTGCTACGTTCACCTTATGTTTGTCACTTCTCTGAAACGATCCTCCCTGTGAACGTGTTAAGGGTACTATCGCCGTACCCTTAACAATCCCGGCTCCCG
>NZ_SZWS01000024.1:165558-171852 GCF_005281245.1 Citrobacter sp. wls826 | reverse complement strand
CCGCCACGCTTTTCGCCGCGGATAAAGATCTTACCCGCCGGGATCACCCTTGAGCGCACATCACCCTGCGGGGTTTTCAGCACCACGGCGGAACGGTTGCCAATTAGCGCCCTGGCGATGGGGACGATGGTTTGCGTTTCCTCGGGCGTCAGGGTAAAGAAGGTCGCGATGCCGTAAGGATTCGACAGCACACGCACCACCTGTCCTGGGGCTGCCACTTCCACCGCCGCCAGCACACCTTCCGGCACCTTCTCCAGCAGGGTGACTTCATCTACCACCGGCATTGTTCGACGCAGACGATTGTTCACCAGCACGCCATCATCTTTTTTCAGGATCGCCGCTACCACGTTGACCCCGCGATCCAGCGCCTCATTGATAAACCAAACCGCCTCGAGGAAATCCCTCTCCTCACCGACCAGTGGGATCCAGCCCTGGGCAAACCGATCTTCACTCAACGCCGCCAGCTTCTCCACGGCGATGGTGGTTCCCATTCCCACGCCAACGCCGCCGGGCGTTTGCGGGTTATGCCCAATCATTGTTGATTCGGTAATGATGGTTTCAGTGATGGTTTCCATCGCCACATCGCCAATCACCGGTGCCGCCTCGTTGATGCAGATTTTCGCCACGTCCTGAAGCGACCACGGGGTGTTATTCAGCGCCTGCTGCAGGGAGGCCACCACCCCGGCAATATTGTCCCGTGTGCCTTTCATACCGGTCGTAGCGACAATCCCGCTGGAGATAAACCGGCCATGCTGCGCCAACGCCACTTCGGTGGTGGCGTTGCCGATATCAATCCCTGCAATTAACGGCATATAACCTCCGTCACTGGCTGCCTTTACGCAGCTTGTTTCTCTGCAGATACACCTCTGCCGACTCGCGGACAAACCCGGCGTTCACCGTGGCATGCCAGGTATGTTCCAGTTCATCGGCAATGGCCTGAAGCTCGGCGAACGAAGAACGAAACGGCCGCAGCGCGTTGTAAATTTCAAGAATACGGGCATCCGGGATTGCTATAAGCTCCGCCGCACGACGGAAATTACGCGCCACGGCGTGACGCTGCATCTGTTCGGCAATCTGCGCCTGGTACTCCAGCGTTTGCTGAGAAATACGCACATCCTGCGGACCTACGCGGCCCGCCAGCACATTCTCAAGGGTAATCTCGGTTAGCGGTTTGCCGGTAGGAGTCTGGATTTTCTCCGGGCAGCGGGTCGCTAATGGATAATCCTGCGCGGTCATGATGTTGTCGTTCATGGTCATTCCCTTACGAGTGCAATATGCAGCGTGACAGGCGCAGCATCCTGCACCACGTGTTTGGTTTCTTTGATATGAAACAGCGCGGCCTTGGCCATAAATTTGGGGCGTACCATCTGGTCATTAACCACTGGCACTGGCGAAGGCGACTCTTTACGTGCATAGCGCGCGGCGTTTTTACCAATCTGGCGATAGGTTTCCAGCGTCAGCAGCGGAGCCTGAGAGAACAGCTCAAGGTTGCTCAGAGGCAGCAGATCGCGCTGATGAATCACCGTGGTTCCTTTCGACTGGATACCAATCCCGACGCCAGAACCGCTGAGATTTGCCGCATCCCATGCCATAAATGAAACATCCGAGGTGCGCAGAATCCTCACCACCCGAGCATGCAGGCCCTCTTCTTCAATGCCGGCAACCAGTTCTTTCAAAATCGCTTTGTGCGGCATATCAATCAATGTTTTGTGCTGATACTTATCAAAGGCCGGGCCGACGCCTATCACGACTTCATCCACGCGTTCGTCCGCTTTAGCCGCCTCGCCTTCGCTCACCTGCAAGGTGAAAACCGGCTTACGTTCAGTTGTGCATTCCACTGTGTACCGCCTTATTCGATCGAGCCGGGCTGAACCACGCCCGCAATATTTTTAATTTCCGCCCAACGTTCGGCAGAGATGCGATAGCCGGTGCCGGGTCCCTGATAATCGTTGATGTCATTAACGGCGCTGACGACGTCGAACTGACGATCCAGAATGGCCGACGTTTGCAGATAATCACCAGTAACACGCTGCCTCAGCATGTTGAGGATATTGCTGGCGATGTCTTCGAAGCCGCTGGAACTCAACGCGCCGACGATATCCAGCCCGGTGATATTGCGTTTCATCATCTCTTCCACGGCAGCCAAATCTTCCACCACATTGCGCGCGGGCATATCTTTGCTGCCGTGAGCGTAAGTGGCGGCTTCCACCTCTTCATCGCTAATCAGCGGCAGGCCCAGTTCGCGGAACACCGCCTGAATGGCGCGCGCGGCCTTATTGCGGATGGCGATTGTCTCCTCTTCCGTGACCGGACGCAGGCCCCCGTCAACCATCAGATCGCGTTGCAGAATGTTGTAATCATCGAAGTCTTCAGCGTCGAAGTTCGACCCGGCAAACATGTTGTCGTAGTTCGGTACCGCGCTATAGCCGGAGAAGATAAAGTCGGTGCCCGGCAGCATCTGCATCAGGGTGCGGGCAGTACGACGAATATCGGAGTGGGAAAAGGTCTGGTCATTGGCGGAGGCCACTTCAAGGTCGAGCATCGAGGCAATCAGGTTTTCCGCCAGCACCGCGCGAATCCCCGACGGCACAGCGCCGGTCATGCCGATACAGCTGACCGCGCCGTTTTGTAACCCCTGTACACCCGCACCTTTGGTGATAAAAATGCAACGCGACTCCAGATAAAGCATCGATTTACTTTCGGAATAGCCCATCAGCGCTTCCGAGCCGGTGCCGGAGGTGTAGCGCATCTTCAGACCACGAGAAGCATACGCCGAGGCAAGAAACGCTTTTGACCACGGCGTATCATCGCCATCGGTAAACACCGACTCCGTGCCATATACCGACACCGTTTCGGCGTAGCTGGTTAGCCCGCGCATTCCCAGTTCCAGCTCCGTGGCCTCTTCAACGGAGCATTGCGTCAGCACGCCGGGGCGACCGCATTGGGACCCCACCAGCAGCGCCAGGGCGTTAAACGGCGCATAGCGGGCGATCCCGACCGTTGTTTCCTGTTCGGAAAAGCCACGGATCCCCGCTTCAGCAGCGTCGGCAGCAATCTGTACCGGGTTATCTTTCAGGTTGGTCACGTGGCACTGATTGGAGGGGGTGCGTCTGGCGCGCATTTTTTGCAGCGCCATCATCATCTCCACCACGTTCATTTGCGCCATCACCTCCACCGCTTTCGCCGGGGTGATGGCAGTCGTAATGGCAATGATCTCTTCCCGACTGACGTGGATATCCACCAGCATTCTGGCGATCTCCAGCGCGTCGAGCTGCATGGCGCGCTCGGCCTCGGGCACGTTAATCGCGTAATCGGCAATGAACCGGTCAATCATGTCGAACTCGGCGCGGCTCTTGCCGTCCAGCTCAACAATACGACCATTTTCCACCTTCACCGACGAAGCCGGATCGTAAGGGCTTTCCATTGCGATCAGCCCCTCTTCAGGCCATTCGCCAATTAGCCCATCCTGATTTACAGGCCGCTGGGCAAGCACTTCGAATCGTTTTGATCTTCTCATAGTTTATGGACTCAAAAGATAAAAAATAGGGACGCCGGGCCGTATTGCCGGGGACACAACACCCGGCATTCGCCTTTCATCAGCAATAGCCGAACTCTAAATGAGCAGGACAATAAAAAAATAAAATTAATTTCGTTCCAATTTGGTACGTAATAAAAAACCATCGTTTCATATTGAAACGCGGCTCAGGAATATTCGCCGTGAATTGTGACGAGGTTAAATGATCATTATCAATAAACGCCACAACAGGAAACTGAACGTAATATTTTTGAAATTCCCACCCTATTGACTTAATAACGCGGGGCGAGAAAATAAGATAAAGCCAATGATAAAAATAGCTGTTGCGCGATATTTTCGTGACCTCAGCCCTACAACCTTTTCAGGAGAGACTGTGAATAAGAGCCAACAAATCGCCACCATTACGCTGGCGGCTGCAAAGAAAATGGCGCAGGCCGTCGAGGCTAAAGCGCTTGAAATCAACGTTGCGGTGGTGTTTTCCGTGGTGGATCACGGCGGGAACACGCTGCTAATGCAACGTATGGACGACGCGTTTGTCACCAGCTGTGATATCTCTCTTAATAAAGCTTATACCGCCTGCTGCCTGCGACAGGGTACCCATGAAATTACCGATGCGGTACAACCAGGTGCCTCTCTATATGGCTTGCAGCTCACCAATCAACAACGAATTGTTATTTTTGGCGGCGGTTTACCTGTCATATTAAACGGCAAAGTAATCGGTGCCGTTGGCGTAAGTGGCGGTACCGTCGAACAAGACAGATTATTAGCAGAAACCGCATTGAATTGTTTCTCTGAATTATAATTTAAATCTAAGAAGGTATATTATGAGCTATCGTATGTTTGATTACCTGGTGCCAAATGTGAACTTCTTTGGCCCCAATGCTATTTCCGTGGTCGGCGAACGCTGCAAACTGTTGGGCGGTAAAAAAGCGCTGCTGGTCACTGATAAAGGTCTGCGGGCGATTAAAGACGGCGCGGTAGATAAAACCCTCACACATCTGCGTGAAGCCGGTATTGACGTCGTGGTTTTTGACGGCGTTGAGCCAAACCCCAAAGACACCAACGTGCGCGACGGCCTGGAGGTCTTTCGGAAAGAGCATTGCGACATCATCGTTACCGTTGGCGGCGGTAGCCCGCATGATTGCGGTAAAGGCATCGGTATCGCCGCGACTCACGAAGGGGATCTCTACAGCTATGCCGGGATTGAAACCCTGACCAACCCGCTGCCGCCGATCGTTGCGGTGAATACCACCGCCGGTACCGCCAGCGAAGTCACCCGCCACTGCGTGCTGACCAATACCAAAACCAAAGTGAAGTTTGTGATTGTCAGCTGGCGCAACCTGCCGTCGGTCTCTATTAACGATCCGCTGCTGATGCTCGGCAAACCAGCTCCACTGACTGCGGCCACCGGGATGGACGCCCTGACCCACGCCGTGGAAGCCTACATTTCCAAAGATGCCAACCCGGTCACCGACGCTGCCGCTATCCAGGCGATCCGCCTAATCGCCCGTAACTTGCGTCAGGCCGTGGCGCTGGGCAGCAACCTGAAAGCTCGCGAGAACATGGCCTACGCCTCCCTGCTGGCGGGTATGGCCTTCAACAACGCCAACCTCGGCTACGTTCACGCGATGGCGCATCAGCTTGGCGGTCTTTACGACATGCCGCACGGCGTGGCGAATGCCGTACTGCTGCCGCACGTGGCACGCTATAACCTGATCGCTAACCCGGAAAAATTTGCCGACATCGCAGAGTTTATGGGCGAGAACACGGACGGACTCTCCACCATGGATGCCGCCGAGCTGGCCATTCATGCTATTGCCCGCCTCTCCGCCGACATCGGTATTCCGCAGCATCTGCGCGATCTGGGCGTCAAAGAAGCCGATTTCCCGTATATGGCGGAAATGGCGCTGAAGGACGGCAACGCCTTCTCCAACCCGCGCAAAGGGAACGAGAAAGAAATTGCCGAGATCTTCCGTCAGGCATTCTGATAACGCAGGGGGCGCAATGTTACTTTCATCACCGGGCGTACACCTGTTTTATCACTCACGCTGGCAGGGTACTCGCGTGCTTGACGAGTTGTGCTGGGGGCTGGAAGAGCAAGGCGTTCCCTGCCGGGCAATCTGTTGCGACGATCATGACTGCGCGCTGGCGCTCGGCAAACTGGCGGCCAAAAGTTCGACGCTGCGCGTGGGTCTCGGTCTCAACGCCACCGGTGATATTGCCTTAACCCATGCCCAGTTGCCCGAGGATCGGGCGCTGGTCTGCGGGCATACCCGCGCCGGGACAGCACAGATCCGCACGCTCGGCGCCAATGCCGGTCAACTGGTTAAAGTTCTTCCCTTCAGCGAGATAAAATAAATGTACCGCATCTATACCCGAACCGGCGATAACGGCACGACCGCGCTGTTTGGCGGCAGCCGTATCGATAAAGACGACATCCGCGTTGAGGCCTACGGCACGGTGGATGAACTGATTTCCCAGCTTGGCGTCTGCTATGCCAGCACGCGCCAGGCCGAGCTACGCCAGGAATTGCACGCTATGCAGAAGATGCTGTTCGTACTGGGGGCGGAACTCGCCAGCGATCAGAAAGGACTCACACGCTTAAAACAGCGTATTGGCGAAGAGGATATTCAGGCGCTGGAGCAGCTTATTGACCGCAATATGGCGCAAAGCGGCCCGCTCAAAGAGTTTGTTATTCCGGGGAAAAATCTGGCATCGGCACAACTGCACGTTGCGCGAACCCTGACGCGTCGGCTGGA
>NZ_SZWS01000024.1:148967-165501 GCF_005281245.1 Citrobacter sp. wls826 | reverse complement strand
CGGATCCTCATCGCGATGGGCAGAACGCTGACGTTACGCGATGAGGCCAGGCGTTATATCAACCGGCTGTCGGATGCGCTGTTCTCGATGGCCAGAATCGAAGAAACTACTCCAGATGTTTACGCTTAAACTGGCTGGCATCAATGTCGTACTGCTTCATCTTACGCCACAGGGTGGTGCGACCAATATTCAGCAGTTGCGACATCTCCTGAACCCGCCCACTGGTCACGCGGGCGGCATGGATAATCGCCTCTTTCTCGATGGCGGTAAAGGTCAGGCTGGCGGGCAGCAGTGAAGATGCCGTCTCCAGACCAGGGCGTTCGGCAAACAGATAATCCGGCAGATTGCTCAGCCGAATATGGCCGTTATCACTGCTGATGGCGATGTTTTCAATAATGCTGTTCAGCTCAAAATCATTACCCGGCCACGAATAGGCCACCAGTTGTGCCAACGCGTCGTCGTCGATCTTCAGGCTGGATGAAAAGCGTTTTTTCAGGCTATTCAACCGCGTATAAATCAGCGATGGAATACTGTTACGCCGCGCCCGCAGCGGCGGGATTACGATCTCAAAAGAGTGCAGCGCGTAATACAACTGACGGCTAAAGCGGTTTTGCTCCACCAGATTCGCGAGATCAACCGTGGTGGTGGCGATCACTTTGACATCCACCGGAATCAGCCGCCGGGCATCCAGGCGGGTTAAAACGCCCTGCTTGATCACCTGCAGCAGCGCGGATTGTAACTCCGGCGCCAGATATTCAATTTTTTCCAGAAACAGCGTGCCGCCGTTCGCCAGTTCAAGACGGCTCAGCCGCCCGTTTTCATCATCAGTGGGCGCACTGCCCATAAAATCCTGCCCCAGTACGCTGTTGGCATACAGCTGGCAGTTCACGGCGATATACGGCCCGCTGGCGCGTTCGCTTTCATTGTGAATGGCCTGACTCAGTAGCTCTTTACCGACGCCCTCTTCCCCGCACAGCAGGATCGGGAAACTTCCCCTCGCCGCCTGACGACCAAAGTGGATCAAACGTCGGGTTTCTGGATCGTCTGTCGACATCTGCTCAAAGGTGTGGCTCACCTTGCCGAGCTGGCTGGTCATCAGTTGACGCATTTGCTCCACCGGATGCAGCAGCAGGATAAAGCTGTTGCCCTGCTCTTCAACAATCGGTTTCAGGGTGATGACGGCATCAACAAACTGGTGCTGGCTTTCAAAGGTGACTTCGACATGATTCAGGCCGCGGGCATGTTTGATCGCCCGACGCAGCAGCATGGGGAGATTGAGCAGGTCGTTAATATTCTTCCCCTGGCTGGCCTGCGCGTCGAGATGCAAAAGCAGCGCCGCGCGCGCATTGAGGAACTGCAATACGCCCTGTTCGTTCCAGGCCATCACGCCATCATCCATACTCTCCAGCAGCCCGTACATCTGGTTCAGATGGCGGTTGGATTCAGCCAGCAGGCTGTCAGTCAGCAATGAGTTGCCGACTTCTCTGGCAATCGCCAGCGTCAGGGATAAATCAGAAACGCACTCATGCTCTACCAGACAGCACAGCGAGATGGAGCCAAACAGTCGACCATGGTTATCGAATACTGGCGTAGAGCAGAACGACCACGGATGCAACGCCTGTTTAAAGTGCTGATCGCCAGAGGTTTTTGTCGGTTGCCCCGGCATCGTCGCCAGCGACAACGCGCAGCTGCCAATAATGCTTTCCGCACAGTAACTGCCGTCGCGAAAACCGAGCTCCGCCAGTTGCTCCACCGTCTGCGGATCGCCGCAACGGCTGAGAATACAGGCCGATTCATCCAGAATTAACAGCGCGCACGGACGGCCGTCCATAAACTCCCAGGCATCTTCCAGCGCGGCCTGAGCAATCGTCAGCAGCGCTGTTTTGCGACGACAGATCGACTCAAAGGTCAGGCCCTGCGCCTGATGCGGCGCCTGCCAGGTTTCCCGCTGCATAAACTTGCTGCAACGATGCCATGACTGGGCAATGACCGAAGAGACTTCCTTCCCAATGTCCTGAGTGTGCGTCGTCATATCCCTTTCCGCTGTTTTACCATAGACAACCCCTCCGGCAGAGACTGTCAGAGGGGGGAGAAGATGCCGGATAAAAACTTACCGACGACTGATTAACGCGCCAGCCACTGCTGTCCCAGCAGGTCTGCCGTCAGTATCGCGGCATGTACGCTTTCAGGCGTCACCGAGAACGGCATATTGTGGATGGTTTCACCTTCTGCGCAGGTCGCTTTGGCCACGGCCATGATCTTGCCGTCAATGTCGTCTTTCACGCCCATTTCCGCTAACGTTACCGGCAGGCCTACTTTCTGACAGAAATTCAGCACGGTTTCGATCTCTTCCATCGGGCTGTTTTGCAGCACCAGCTGCGCCAGCGTACCAAAGGCGACTTTTTCACCGTGGTACAAATGGTGACACTCTTCCAGAATCGTAAAACCGTTGTGGATAGCATGCGCCCCTGCAAGACCGCTGCTTTCAAAGCCGATGCCGCTGAGGTAAGTGTTCGCTTCGACAATACGCTCCAGCGCATCAGTCACCACGCCAGCCTGCGCGGCAAAGCGTGCCTTTTCGCCTTCCGCCAGCAGGGTATCATAGCACAGGCGCGCCAGGCTCAGCGCCGCTACGGTGGACTGTCCGCCCGCCATGCTGGTCGCTCTGGCGTCATAACAGGCTTTCGCTTCAAACCAGGTTGAGAGCGCATCGCCCATCCCGGCCACCAGCAGGCGTACCGGCGCTTTGGCAATGATTGCGGTGTCCATCACCACCATATCCGGGTTTTTCGGGTAGATCAGATACTCTTCAAACTCACCGGCTTCGGTATAGATAACGGACAGCGCGCTGGTTGGCGCATCGGTAGAGGCGATAGTAGGGATCACCACCACCGGTAGCTTCTGGTAGTAACCAATCGCTTTGGCGGTATCCAACGTTTTCCCGCCGCCAATCCCAACCACGCCGCGGCAACCGTGCTGTTTCAGAATGGCAATCAGGCGATTAATTTCAATATGGCTGCATTCACCGTTGAAGCGTTCCGCGTGGCAGCTAATGTCGTGGCTGTGCAGGCCATTGAGTACCTTCTCTCCCGCCAGCTTCATCACGAAGTCATCCGCAATCACGAAAAAGCTGTCCGCCAGATTTTTAGCGTATTGACCAAATAAGGTGGAAGCGTCAGGGCCCTGGAGATATTTGGCTGGAGATTGAATAACTTTTAGCATTCCTTTCATCCTCAAATAAGTACATGTTTTTACATGGTGAGCCCTGGCGTTAACCTGTTTGGCCTGTTGCTGTCGGCAAAAACAGGAGGTACCGGAGCGATGCAATAACTGTATGGCGAGGCGTGAACAAAAAAATCTTTCGTCATTTTGTTCTGATATGAAACAGATAAAAACGACGTACGTTCCATTCTGGAACGCTTATCCACAAAAATGATAAGGTTTGCGATCCCGATCCGTACATTTACCCCCAAATCTCCGGCAAACACGAAGCTCAGTTCCTCTTTTACTCATGCAGTTGTATTAAAACCGGCAAAAAAAAGGCTGGCTGCGCCGTATGAGCGGCGCTGATCGCAGGAGAAAAAAGTCGAGCGAGCTCGCATTATGATCATTCCCCGCTTTTTTAAGTTTCATTTCGGAACAAAAAACAGCATCAACGTTCCGTAATGAAACTCATTTTAGCGTTGTTTTTTTCCACGCTGACTTCGCCAGAATCTCTTCATTGCCTCCGCACCATGATCCTACATTCGGGGGTTTGTCTTTCACTCAACCTCGAGGAGCCGTTATGTCTCAATTCTTTTTTAACCAACGCACCCATCTTGTGAGCGACGTCATCGACGGGGCGATTATCGCCAGCCCATGGAATAACCTGGCGCGTCTGGAAAGCGATCCGGCCATTCGCATCGTGGTCCGTCGTGACCTTAATAAAAATAACGTAGCGGTCATTTCCGGCGGCGGTTCGGGACACGAACCCGCGCACGTTGGGTTTATCGGTAAAGGCATGCTAACCGCTGCGGTCTGCGGCGACGTTTTCGCCTCCCCGAGCGTGGATGCAGTACTGACCGCCATTCAGGCGGTGACCGGTGAGGCTGGCTGTTTGTTGATTGTGAAAAACTACACCGGTGACCGTCTTAATTTCGGTCTCGCCGCCGAGAAGGCGCGTCGCCTTGGCTATAACGTTGAAATGCTGATTGTCGGCGACGACATCTCCCTGCCGGATAACAAACACCCACGTGGCATTGCGGGAACTATCCTGGTGCATAAAATCGCAGGCTATTTTGCCGAACGCGGCTATAACCTCGCCACCGTCCTGCGTGAAGCGCAGTACGCAGCCAGCAACACCTTTAGCCTGGGCGTAGCGCTTTCCAGCTGTCATTTGCCGCAAGAAACCGACGCAGCCCCTCGTCATCATCCGGGTCATGCGGAGCTGGGTATGGGCATTCACGGCGAACCAGGCGCATCGGTTATCGACACCCAAAACAGTGCGCAAGTGGTGAACCTGATGGTGGATAAACTGCTGACCGCCCTGCCTGAAACCGGTCGTCTGGCGGTGATGATTAATAATCTTGGCGGCGTTTCCGTGGCCGAAATGGCCATCATCACCCGCGAACTCGCCAGCAGCCCGCTGCACTCGCGTATCGACTGGCTAATTGGCCCGGCCTCGCTGGTCACCGCGCTGGATATGAAAGGCTTCTCACTGACGGCCATCGTGCTGGAAGAGAGCATCGAAAAAGCACTGCTCACCGAAGTGGAAACCAGCAACTGGCCGACGCCGGTCCCACCGCGTGAAATCAGCTGCGTAGCGTCATCTCAGCGTAGCGCCCGCGTGGAATTCCAGCCTTCGGCAAACGTCCTGGTGGCCGGGGTTGTGGAGCTGGTCACCGCAACCCTTTCCGATCTGGAGACTCATCTGAATGCGCTGGACGCCAAAGTCGGCGATGGCGATACCGGTTCGACCTTTGCCGCCGGCGCGCGTGAAATTGCCAGCCTGCTGCATCGCCAGCAGCTGCCGCTGGATAACCTTGCCACGCTGTTCGCGCTGATTGGCGAACGTCTGACCGTGGTGATGGGCGGTTCCAGCGGTGTGTTGATGTCAATCTTCTTTACCGCCGCCGGGCAGAAACTGGAACAGGGCGCTAACGTTGTCGAAGCGCTAAATACGGGGCTGGCGCAGATGAAGTTCTACGGCGGCGCAGACGAAGGCGATCGCACGATGATTGATGCGCTGCAACCGGCCCTGACCTCGCTGCTCACACAGCCGAAAAATCTGCAGGCCGCATTCGACGCCGCGCAAGCGGGAGCCGAACGAACCTGTTTGTCGAGCAAAGCCAATGCGGGTCGCGCATCGTATCTGAGCAGCGAAAGCCTGCTCGGAAACATGGACCCCGGCGCGCACGCCGTAGCGATGGTGTTTAAAGCGCTGGCAGAGAGTGAGCTGGGCTAAGATGTAACAAGGAGCGCTTCTCAGGTATTTACTGCCTGATGGCGCTTCGCTTATCAGGCAGAACGTTAACGATACACGCGGATCCCGCCCTCTACGCCGCGACTAAACAGCACCTGCCAAAGTTCAATATCTCTGGCGCGGAAAGCCCCGGCGCAGGCGCATAAATAGTAGTTAAACATTCTTCTGAAGGTGGCGGAATAACGTGATGACAGCTCCGGCCACGCTTGATTAAAGCGCTCGTGCCACGCCATCAGCGTTTTATCGTAATCGCTGCCAAAGTTATGCCAGTCTTCCATCACAAACCGTGATTCGCTGGCTTCGGCAATATGGGAGATCGCCGGTAAGCAGCCGTTCGGGAAAATATATTTATTGATCCACGGATCGACGCTCATCCCTTTTTTATTGCTACCAATGGTATGTAGCAGGAACAGTCCGTCCGGTTTTAAACAACGGTCGGCGATGCTGAAATAGGTGTCGTAGTTTTTTGGCCCGACGTGTTCAAACATCCCCACGGAGACAATGCGATCGTAGTGTTTATCGAGGTCGCGATAATCCTGCAGCAGAATCTTAACGTCCAGTCCTTCACAGCGCTGCTGCGCCATTTTTTGCTGCTCTTTGGAAATGGTGACGCCTTCCACCGCCACGCCATAATGACGCGCCGCATATTCCGCCAGCCCACCCCAGCCACAACCAATATCGAGTAAACGCATACCCGGTTTAAGTTGTAGCTTCTCACAGATCATTTTTAATTTAGCATTTTGCGCATCGTCTAATGTGGTCGCATCTTTCCAGTAAGCGCAGGAATATTGCATATGCGGATCAAGCATCAGCGCAAAGAGATCGTTACCAATATCATAATGTTCTTTGCCGACAATCCACGCGCGGCTCCGCGACTGCAAATTAAACAGGCGTGCGCTGGCAATACGTAAAATATCTTTCAGGTTACCCGGCATCTGCTGGTCAAGTTTTGCTTTCAGGATTTTGCAGAACAGAATATCGAGCCGCTCGCAGTCCCACCAGCCTTCCATATAGCTTTCGCCAAGCCCTAACGAGCCTTGTTGCAGTACCCGTTTAAAGAAACCGGCATGATGAAGTTGAATGTCCCAGGCACGGGAGCCATTAATCCTGATATCTGCTTGCGAAAGCAGCTCTTTTCCCATTCGGGTCCAGTTATCATTTGTTTCATTGACGATGACAGCATCTGAACAAAGCGAGTTCATGGTTTTTACCAAAGGTGGGCTAAAAATTCTTACGCAAGATTATTATGGAAAAAAGAGTGTATGTATTATGATCCGCGGACAAGATCTATCGAGCAGCGGACACACCATCGGGAGCATTGACGATCTATTTATGGAAACTCTCGTGCAAAAACAGTGGAACTCCTTCCCGGATAACTCCATGACGGAACTGCCGCAGGATGTTTACTTTCGCTCTTATGTCCTGGAAGCCAATCATCATGTTCCACAGCATTCACACTCTTTTATGCAGTTTCATTTCGCCCGCAAAGGCAGTATGCGTATTGATGTTGCCGGCAAGTGCTGGATAATCCCGGCGCATTATGGCATCTGGATCCCAAATCATACGGAGCATGCGGTTTGGGCATTGGATGATGTGCATTTAGAGAATCTGGATATTAAACCGAGCTTTCTTGAAGAGAGCATCAATGAATGTAAAGTGGTGGCTATCAGTGATTTCGCCAGAGAGTTTATTCATTACGCCACGAATTTAATTTCGGGCCATTATGATAGCCAGTCAAAAGAGGGCAAGCTGGTTAGCGTCCTGGTCGACATTATTCTGCAGCTTCCGGAAGTCGCTTTTGTACTACCCTGGCCACAGGATCGCGAATTAACCAAAGTTTGCCGAACAATACAAGAATCCCCGGCGCTGGAGCATTCGGTTGAATACTGGGCGCAGCATCTGGGTATGTCTGCCCGTACCTTTTCACGCCATTTCAAAAAAGAAACCGGATTGCCTTTCAGCGTCTGGAAGCAAAAAATGCGTATTCTGGAATCCGTATTAATGCTGAAGAAAAATAAAAGCGTGACCGCCGTGGCGCTCGACGTAGGGTATTCAAGCACCGCGGCATTTAGCTACGCATTCCGCCAGGCGTTTGGCGTTCCGCCATCTAATTACTGATTAACGACGCTGATGCCAGTAAGCCGCTGCGCGAACAAGTTGCTGATCGAACGCCTCGGTTTCAAAGCGAGCACTCAGGTTTTTGACCACCTTACCTTCGCCGGTAATCCAGATGTAATAATCATCTGCAGGTACGCTTAGCTGCGATAAGTGTTCATTCACCGCCTGTTCGTCATGGCCGATAAACCACTGAATAGTAAATCCGTCGAGATGAGCAAAATAGTCCTGGTACGCGGCATCCTGCACACTTACCAGCGCCGTGACGTTCGGACGTACCGCTAAACGGCTGAGCGACTCCAGGCGTCGGCGCAGCGCAGGCATTCCCGATTCATCACACACGTAAAGCTGATACGCGTAGTCTTCTGGCACCACCAAAGAACCGCGCGGTCCGCCTACCGTCAGCTTGTCACCCTCGCGGGCATTCATCGCCCACGTACTTGCCACGCCACCGTCATGAATATAGAAATCCAGTGCCAGCTCATGGCGTGCTTCGTCATACAACGGCGTGTAATCACGGGATATCGGACGCACGCCGTCAGCCCAGACAATACCTTCATCGGTGACAACCGGCGGCACAAAGTGGCTGCCCGGTTCAGGGAAAAAGACCTTGGTATGGTCATCAAAGCCGTGTGAGCTAAAACCATCCAGAGCGTCACCGCCCAGTACAATGCGCTGAAATCCCGCGCTAATACGTTCGACGCGCAGGACAGTAAGTTCCCGAAAACGCAGTTCATTGCGAACGCGCTGCGGGTAGCGTGAGGTGTTTTTTGTCATTTTTTCGCCTTCGGAAAGATAATACGATATATCTAAATTAATTTTTAAATGATAATGATTGCTAATAAGCAAGATTGCAAGCACTTTTTTGATATAGTCGACTGCTGATTAACCGGCTAACACAACCCCTTTAAAACAGATAAAAATCATCAATTTAAACAAAAAACATTTTATAGGCTTGCACCAAAACAATATTTAGATATAAATTAGATATATCTAAAACACATCAGGAGACGATGATGCAAAACCATCATGAAGGTTGCTGCAAGCATACAGAGCACCAACACGAAGGCTGCTGCAAGGGTGAAGGGCATCACCACGAAGGCCGCCACAACGAACACCATGCAGGTTGCTGCAAAGGTGAAGAACATCGCCATGAAGGCTGCAACAAAGAACATCACCACGAACAGGGTTGTGGACACCGCCACGGTCGCGGCGGCGGTCGTCGCCAGCGCTTCTTCGGTCACGGAGAATTACGCCTGGTCATTCTGGATATCCTGACCCGCGACGCCAGCCACGGCTATGAGCTGATTAAAGCGATTGAAACCCTGACTCAGGGCAACTATACCCCGAGCCCGGGCGTCGTCTATCCGACGCTGGATTTCTTGCAGGATCAAGAGCTGATCACTATCAGCGACGAGGAAGGCGGGCGTAAACAGATTGCGATCACAACCCAGGGCCAGCAGTGGCTGGATGAAAACCGTGAGCATCTGGAACATATCCACGAACGTATTAAAGCCCGCTGCGTGGGTTTTGAATTACGCAAGAACCCGCAGATGAAACGCGCGCTGGAGAACTTCAAAGCCGTGCTGGACCTACGGGTCAATCATGGTGATACCAGCGATGCACAGATCAAAAAAATCATCGGTATTATCGATCGCGCTGCGCTGGATATTACTCAACTGGATTAATCTACAGAGCAGGCGGAACGCGTTTGCCCTGCGTTCCGCCTTTATCGTTAATATTAATGCAGCACCGTGACTGCATCTTCCAGACGACCAGCGCGATGTTTCACCATCGCGGAAATCTGGGCGCTCTCTTCAACCAGCTCGGCGTTTTTCTGCGTAATGTTGCTTAATTCATTCACTGCGCGAGTCAGGCTCGAAAGACCATCTGACTGTTCCAGCGTTGAGTGACTGATTTGGGCGATCAACTGCGTCACGTTTTGCACCTGCGCCACAATATCATCCATCGTGCGCCCTGCGGCGTGAACCTGGTCGGATCCGGACTGCACCTTATCGGCGCTGGCATCAATCAGCTTGCGGATATCATTGGCTGCACTGGCGCTGCGGCTGGCAAGATGTCGCACTTCTCCCGCCACCACGGCGAACCCTTTCCCCTGCTCACCCGCCCGTGCGGCTTCAACAGCGGCGTTCAGGGCCAGAATATTAGTCTGGAAAGCAATATCGTTAATCAGCGTGGTAATGGTGCCGATCCGCTGGGTGCTGTTGGCGATATCATCCATAGTTTTGATGACGGTATCCATCGCCTCGCCGCCGTGCGTCGCCGCGCTGCTGGCTGCAATGGAGAGCTTGTCGGCCGCGGCGGCGGTCTCTGAGTTTTGCTTCACCGATGCCGCCATCTGATTCATGGTGGTCACCGTTTCCTGCACGTTCTCTACGGTCTGCTGCGTATGCTTGTTTAAATCATCGCTGCCCTTCGCCAGCGTTTCGCTGTCGCTGCGTACACAGCTCACCTGACTGGAGACATCATGGATGAGCCAACGGCACATTAGCCCCAGTTGCCCAACCGCTCGCAGCATCAGGCCCAGTTCATCACTGCGGTTAAGATGCAACACGCTGTTTCGTTCACCGGTCGCCACTTTTAGCGCCTGACGAGCGACATTCTCAATAGGACGCACAATCTGCCATTCGAAAATAGCCGTTCCCAGCATCATCACCAGCGCGCTTATCAGCAGTAACGGCCATTCGGCGCCCATTTGCTGCAATGCGGCCGCCAGTACGATAAACATAATTGCCATTACGCTGCGCACTCGCCAGCGAATCGGCAGCGCCGGGAGTTTACCCAGCCAGCCTTTGCGTACCACCAGTCCTTTATGGATACGTCGGTTGCAACGCCCTTCATTCAGCGCTTTATATAAAGGCTCTACCGCCGCAATCTCCTCGTCAGTAGCCCGGGTACGAATTGACATATATCCGGTGACACGACCTTCCCGTACCATCGGCACCGCATTGGCCCTTACCCAGTAGTGATCGCCATTCTTACGCCGGTTTTTCACAATCCCGCTCCATGGCTCGCCCTGTTTCAGGGTGTACCACATATCCGCAAACGCCGCTTTTGGCATATCCGGATGACGAACCAGATTGTGCGGCTTATCGAGCAATTCATTCAGTTGATAGCCACTGACCTGGACAAAAGTATCGTTCGCGTGGGTGATATAGCTTTGTAAATCGGTGGTCGACATGAGGGTGATATCATCATCCAGCGGTGTATTTTGCTGACTAACGTAGGGATGAGAAGACATGATTGCGTCCTGTGCAGGTTATCTGGTTGTTAACTCTTTCGGCTTATGTTATTTCGGCGATAATTTTTTTATCTTTAGTTGTTAAATTTGATTTAGATCGCAATTTGCGATTAAACCTCAAAATCTGTACGCATTCTAATCCATTGATTTAAAATACTTTCATTCAGTAACTATTCAACTGCACTTCTACCAACGCACCGTCACAGTGCAAACATTGCTCACTTTTAGCGCAGAAAAGTGCTTTTCCGATCTGTTTTCGCGGTCTTAACCTGGGCAAAATGCCAGCAAATGTTAAACATCAGTATTAAATGTTGCGTGAATGAGATGTTTCCTGGTGTTTATCCCGATTTTTGCTAAGCGCGCCGGAATGGCGCAATCACTGCAATACTTAAATCAGTATCATGTGATACGCGAGCTCCGGGAGCATATTTTGAACAGGTTACCTTCCAGCGCATCGGCCCTGGCCTGCAGCGCACACGCACTGAATCTCATCGAAAAGCGCACGCTTGATCATGAGGAAATGAAATCATTAAACCGAGAGGTGATTGAATACTTCAAGGAGCATGTCAATCCGGGGTTCTTAGAGTATCGAAAATCTGTAACTGCAGGCGGGGATTACGGAGCCGTAGAGTGGCAAGCGGGAAGCCTGAATACGCTTGTCGACACCCAGGGGCAGGAGTTCGTCGATTGCCTGGGTGGATTTGGAATTTTCAACGTGGGGCACCGTAATCCAGTCGTGGTTTCCGCCGTACAGAATCAACTCGCGAAACAACCTCTGCACAGCCAGGAGTTACTTGACCCTCTGCGGGCCATGCTGGCAAAAACCCTCGCCGCGCTGGCACCAGGTAAACTGAAATACAGTTTTTTCTGTAACAGCGGGACCGAGTCGGTTGAAGCCGCTCTGAAGCTGGCGAAAGCGTATCAATCGCCGCGCGGTAAATTTACGTTCATTGCCACCAGCGGCGCATTCCACGGCAAATCATTGGGAGCACTGTCCGCCACGGCTAAATCAACCTTCCGCAAACCCTTTATGCCGCTGCTGCCAGGTTTCCGCCATGTACCGTTTGGCGATATTAACGCGATGCGCACCATGCTCAGCGAGTGTAAAAAGACTGGTGACGACGTCGCAGCCGTGATCCTCGAACCTATCCAGGGTGAAGGGGGCGTGATCCTGCCACCGCAAGGGTATTTGCCCGCCGTGCGTAAACTTTGCGATGAGTTTGGCGCGCTGATGATCCTTGATGAAGTGCAGACCGGCATGGGTCGTACCGGCAAAATGTTCGCCTGCGAGCACGAAAACGTGCAGCCCGACATTATGTGTCTGGCCAAAGCGCTGGGCGGCGGCGTGATGCCAATTGGCGCAACCATTGCCACCGAAGAGGTGTTTTCCGTCCTGTTCGACAATCCCTTCTTGCATACCACCACGTTTGGCGGCAACCCGCTCGCTTGTGCGGCTGCGTTAGCCACCATTAACGTCCTGCTGGAGCAAAATTTACCGGCTCAGGCGGAGCAGAAAGGCGATATGTTGCTGGATGGTTTCCGCCAGCTTGCGCGGGAGTACCCAGACCTGGTGCATGATGTACGCGGTAAAGGCATGCTGATGGCAATTGAGTTTGTCGATAATGAAATCGGCTACAACTTTGCCAGTGAGATGTTCCGCCAGCGGGTACTGGTTGCCGGCACGCTAAACAATGCAAAGACGATCCGTATCGAACCGCCGTTAACGTTAACGATCGAGCAATGCGATCTGGTATTGCGATCGACGCGCAAAGCCCTGGCAGCATTACGGGTGAGCGTGGAGCAGGTGTAATACAGGTCGGATGGCGCTGCGCATCTCAGGCTTACGGGATCAAATGTAGGTCGGATAAAAGCGTAGCGGCCATCCGGCAATTAGCACAACTTAAACAATCCGCACACCCGCAGGCATAAGGCGTTCTGGCGTCAGCAGCACGCTTTCGCTGCCATCGTCCGTCTCAGCGCACAGCAACATGCATTCTGACGTTTCCCCGCGCATTTTGGCCTTTTGCAGATTACACAGCACCACCACCGTTTTCCCCATCAGCTCCTCTTCGCTGTAATAAGGCACCAGGCTGGTCACGGTTTGCAGCGTACGCTCTCCCACATCCACCTGCACGATATACAGCTTATCAGCATTGTCATGGCGCTTTACCTGTGCGATTTTTCCAACACGTATTTCCATTCGGGCAAAATCAGCAAATGCGACGGTATCCATTGTGTTCTCCTTTGGTAAAACTTTACTAAATAATAGCAAAATATTTTCCGGGGATGGTTCTCAAAAGCGGGAAAATGACGTAGTCATCACACTCTGAAAGCCCAGTTTTACCCCAGGCATGTCAATTAAACGTACTTTTTTTACTGAAAACAGATGAATAGATAAGCACTTCATTTACAATGCGCAGGTAACTCAGGGAAAAGGCAAACATGGCAACACTTAAAGACATCGCAATCGAAGCTGGCGTGTCCCTGGCGACAGTGTCCCGGGTTTTAAACGATGACCCCACGCTGAATGTAAAAGAAGAGACCAAGCATCGCATTCTGGAGATCGCGGAAAAACTGGAGTACAAAACCAGCAGTGCTCGTAAAAACCAGACCAGCGCGCTCGGCCCCCAGCATATTCTGGCGCTCTACAGCTACCAGCAGGATTTGGAAATCAACGATCCTTACTATCTCGCGATCCGTCACGGAATAGAAACCCAGTGTGAGAAGCTGGGGATCGAACTGACCAACTGCTATGAGCACAGTGGGCTACCGGAGAGCAAAAACATTACCGGCATTCTTATTGTCGGCAAGCCTTCTTCGGCTTTGCGTAATGCAGCAGCAGCGCTTACCGACAACATCTGCTTTATCGATTTCCATGAACCCGGCAGCGAATATGACGCCGTCGATATCGATTTGGCCCGCATCAGTAAAGAGAGTATCGACTACTTCATCGCCCAGGGCGTCACTCGCATTGGCTTCATCGGCGGTGAAGACGAACCCGGCAAGGCAGATATCCGTGAAGCCGCGTTTGTCGAATACGGTCGTCTGCAGCAGGTCGTTTCTGAACAGGACATCTATCGCGGCGGTTTCTCCAGTTCATCAGGGTATGAACTGGCCAAAAAAATGCTGGCGAAAGCCGACTATCCCGGTGCCCTGTTTGTGGCTTCAGACTCGATTGCTATTGGCGTTCTGCGCGCCATTCACGAGCGTGGCCTGAACATTCCGCAGGACATTTCGCTGATTAGCGTTAATGATATCCCGACAGCGCGCTTCACCTTTCCTCCGCTTTCCACCGTTCGCATCCATTCAGAAATGATGGGCAGTCAGGGCGTCAACCTGCTGTTTGAGAAAGCCCGCGACGGGCGTGCGCTTCCTCTGCTGGTTTTTGTTCCCAGCAAGCTGAAACTACGCGGCACCACCCGCTAAAATCCCCAGTAAACACGCCCGGTTTCTTCTGATGCCGGGCGCGCATTGTCATGCATTATTTTCTGCGCCCCCATTATTTTCGTGATCCAGTTAAAGTAAATCACCTCACTTGCTATATTTTAGTAAAACTTTTACTAAAATCATCATCAATTACACTTACTCACCATTACAATGAATGGTTCCGATTTTTCTCCACCGGGAGGCCTTATGAATCGCTGGGAAAACATTCAGCTCACCCACGAAAATCGACTGGCGCCACGCGCATATTTTTTCTCTTATGACTCCGTTGCGCAGGCTCGCTCGTTTGCCCGCGAAACCAGCAGCCTCTTTCAGTTGCTAAGCGGTCAGTGGAATTTTCAGTTCTTTGAGCATCCGCTGCAGGTGCCGGAAATCTTTACGTCGCAGTTGATGAATGACTGGGGCAGCATCACCGTCCCAGGCATGTGGCAGATGGAAGGACACGGCAAACTGCAGTATACCGACGAAGGTTTTCCTTTCCCGATTGATGTCCCCTACGTTCCGACCAATAACCCCACCGGAGCCTACCAGCGCATTTTCTCCCTCAGCGAAGGCTGGCAGGGCAAACAAACGCTGATTAAATTTGATGGCGTAGAAACCTACTTCGAAGTTTACGTGAATGGTCAGTACGTCGGTTTCAGCAAAGGCAGCCGCCTGACGGCTGAATTTGATATCAGCGCGGTGGTAAAGACCGGTGACAACCTGCTGTGCGTTCGCGTAATGCAATGGGCTGATTCCACTTACGTTGAAGACCAGGACATGTGGTGGTCGGCGGGAATTTTCCGCGACGTCTATCTGGTAGGCAAAGAGACGACCCATATTCAGGATTTTACCGTTCGCACCGAGTTCGATGATGACTATCGCGACGCCATCCTCACCTGCGACATTGCGCTGGAAAACCTGGCTTCCACGCCAGCTATGGCGTCGCTCGAATACACCTTGTTTGACGGTGAGCAGGCGCTGCATAGCGGCGTGATTAACAATCTGGCAGTGGATCAACACACCCGCACCGCTTTTAATTTCAAGGTTAGCGCGCCGCAGCAGTGGTCAGCGGAATCGCCGTATCTTTATCATCTGGTGATGACGCTGAAAGATGCCAACGGCAATCTCCTTGAGGTCGTGCCACAGCGGGTCGGATTCCGCGATATCAAAGTTCGCGACGGTCTGTTTTACATCAATAACCGCTACGTGATGCTGCATGGCGTTAACCGCCACGACAACGATCATCTAAAAGGCCGTGCGGTTGGCATGGATCGCGTTGAAAAAGATCTGCTGTTAATGAAGCAGCACAACATCAATTCCGTGCGTACCGCCCATTACCCGAACGATCCGCGCTTCTATGAATTGTGCGATATCTACGGTCTGTTCGTGATGGCCGAAACCGACGTTGAATCTCACGGCTTCGCCAATATCGGCGATATCAGCCGGATAACCGACGATCCGCTGTGGGAAAACGTCTACGTTGAGCGCATCGTGCGCCACATCCATGCACAAAAAAACCACCCGTCGATCGTCATCTGGTCGCTCGGCAACGAATCCGGATACGGCTGTAACATCCGCGCCATGTATCACGCCGCGAAAGCGCTGGATGACACGCGTCTGATCCATTACGAAGAAGACCGTGACGCCGAAGTGGTGGATATCATCTCCACCATGTACACCCGTGTGCCGCTGATGAATGAGTTTGGCGAATATCCACATCCTAAGCCGCGCATCATCTGCGAATATGCTCACGCCATGGGCAACGGTCCCGGCGGGCTGACGGAATATCAGAACGTCTTTTATCAGCATGACTGCATTCAGGGACACTATGTCTGGGAGTGGTGCGATCACGGGATTCAGGCCAAAGATGACGACGGCAACGTCTGGTACAAATATGGCGGCGACTACGGCGACTATCCGAACAACTACAACTTCTGCCTTGATGGCCTGATTTATTCCGATCAAACCCCGGGGCCGGGTCTGCAGGAATACAAGCAGGTGATTGCGCCAGTAAAAGTACGCGCACAGGATCTGGCTCGCGGCGAGCTACGGGTAGAAAACAAACTGTGGTTTACCACGCTTGACGACTACACCTTGCATATTGAGGTTCGCGCCGAGGGAGATACGCTTTCTGCTCAGCAGATAAAACTGCGCGACGTCCCTCCTGACAGCGATACCCTGGTGCAATGCACACTGCCGGAGCTGGATGCGCGCGAAGCGTTCCTCAACGTCATCGTGACGAAAGATTCCCGTACGGCATACAGCGAAGC
>NZ_SZWS01000024.1:144109-148875 GCF_005281245.1 Citrobacter sp. wls826 | reverse complement strand
CGGCTGCCGTACCGTTTAGCCTGAAAAACGCTACCCCTCTGACGCTGGAAGACAGCCGCCAGAGCTGCACCATACGCGGTTATAACTTCCTTCTGACCTTCTCAAAACTGAACGGTAAGCCCATTAGCTGGACCGTTAACGGTGAGGAGCTGATTACCCGCGAGCCGAAGATTAATTTCTTCAAACCAACCATTGATAACCACAAACAAGAGTTCGAAGGCCTTTGGCAACCAAATCATTTACAGATTATGCAGGAGCATCTGCGCGATTTTGCCATTGAGCAAACCGATGACGCGCTGTTGATAACCAGCCAGACGATTATCGCCCCGCCGGTATTTGATTTCGGTATGCGCTGTACCTACCGCTGGCGGATTGCCGCAGATGGTCAGTTGAACGTGGAGCTTTCCGGCCAGCCTTACGGCGAGTACCGGGACATTATTCCGTGCATCGGCTTCACGATGGGCATCAACGGCGATTTGGGGCAGGTGGCGTATTACGGACGTGGTCCCGGTGAAAACTATGCCGATAGCCAGCAGGCCAACATCATCGATATCTGGCGCAGCAGCGTGGATGAGATGTTCGAAAACTATCCGTTCCCGCAAAACAACGGCAATCGTCAGGACGTGCGCTGGGCAACGCTAACCAACCGCCACGGCAACGGTCTGCTGGTGGTTCCGCAGCGCCCTGTCAACCTGAGCGCCTGGCGCTATACGCCAGAAAATATCTTTGCCGCACAGCACTGTAATGCGCTGCAGCGCAGCGATGACATCACCCTGAATCTGGACCACCAGGTGCTGGGCTTAGGTTCCAACTCCTGGGGAAGCGAGGTGCTTGATTCCTGGCGCGTCTGGTTCCGTTCGTTCAGCTACGGCTTCACGTTGTTGCCGGTTTCCGGTAGCGAATCTAGCGCTCAAACCGCCGCCAGCCGCGTCTTTGGTACCGGGTTCTTTTCCACGAATTTGCACAGCGAGAATACAAAATGAGGATCATCGACAACTTAGCGCAGTTCCAACAAATTTACGCATCCGGGAAGAAGTGGCAGCGCTGCGTCGAAGCGATTGAAAATATTGATAATATTCAACCAGGCGTCGCCCACTCTATCGGTGATTCCCTGAGCTATCGCGTGGAGACAGACTCCGCGACCGATGCGCTGTTTACCGGTCATCGTCGTTATTTTGAGATCCATTACTACCTGCAAGGACAGCAAAAAATAGAGTATGCCGCCAAAGAGGATCTCCAGGTGGTTGAATATTATCGCGATGAAACCGATCGCGAATATCTGAAAGGCTGTGGAAAAACCGTAGAAGTGCGCGAAGGACAAATGGTTATTTGTGACAACCATGAAGCCTATCGTTTTATTTGTAATAACGCAGTGAAAAAAGTCGTACTCAAAGTCACCATCGAAGATGGTTATTTTCATAATAAATAAAAACACAGGCGGCGCCGACGTTGCGCCGCCAGTACCCTATAATAATCAGGAATCGGAGATGTGCTATGTCTGATACCAAACGTAATACCATCGGCAAGTTCGGCTTACTTTCACTCACCTTTGCCGCGGTTTATAGTTTTAATAACGTTATCAACAATAATATTGAGCTTGGTCTGGCATCCGCACCGATGTTTTTCCTCGCGACGATCTTCTACTTTATTCCGTTCTGCTTAATCATCGCTGAATTTGTTTCGCTGAATAAAAACTCCGAAGCCGGTGTCTATGCATGGGTGAAAAGTTCGCTGGGCGGACGTTGGGCATTTATTACCGCCTACACCTATTGGTTCGTTAACCTGTTCTTTTTTACCTCGCTGTTACCCCGTGTTATCGCCTACGCCTCATATGCTTTTTTAGGCTACGAATACATTCTGACGCCGTTCGCAACCACTGTATTAAGTATGGTGCTGTTTGCCTTCTCCACCTGGGTTTCGACCAACGGCGCAAAAATGTTAGGACCAATTACTTCGGTCACCTCCACATTGATGCTGCTGCTGACCCTGTCCTACATCCTGCTGGCGGGTACTGCGCTGGTTGGCGGCGTACAGCCTGCTGACCCTATCACCGTAGACGCAATGATCCCGAATTTTAACTGGGCCTTCCTCGGTATCACCACCTGGATCTTTATGGCGGCAGGCGGTGCGGAGTCGGTGGCAGTGTACGTCAACGACGTCAAGGGCGGGTCAAAATCGTTCGTGAAGGTCATTATCATTGCCGGGATTTTTATCGGCGTGCTCTATTCCATCTCCTCGGTACTGATCAACGTCTTCGTGAGCAGCAAAGAGCTGAAATTTACCGGTGGTTCGGTACAGGTATTCCACGGTCTGGCGGCATACTTTGGCCTGCCGGAACTGATCGTTAACCGCTTTGTTGGCCTGGTCTCCTTTACCGCGATGTTCGGCTCTCTGCTGATGTGGACCGCAACGCCGGTGAAAATTTTCTTCTCTGAAATTCCGGCGGGTATTTTCGGTAAAAAAACCGTCGAACTGAATGAAAATGGCGTTCCGGCCCGCGCAGCCTGGATTCAGTTCCTGATTGTTATCCCGCTGATGATTATCCCAACACTCGGCTCCAATACCGTGCAGGATTTAATGAACACTATCATCAACATGACCGCCGCCGCATCAATGCTGCCGCCGCTGTTTATTATGCTGGCTTACCTGAATCTGCGCGCAAAACTGGACCACTTACCGCGCGACTTCCGTATGGGTTCGCAAAAAACCGGCATTATTGTGGTATCGATGCTGATTGTCCTTTTCACCATCGGGTTTATTGCCTCGACCTTCCCGACCGGCGGTAACATCATGACCATTATATTCTATAACGTCGGGGGGATTGTTATTTTCCTCGGTTTTGCCTGGTGGAAATACAGTAAATACATCAAAGGGCTAACCAAAGAAGAAAAAGCTATTGAGGCGGCCCCCGCGTCAGATATTAATTAAAATATTAATAACGATAAGCGCAATCTGTTTTCTTGCGCACCTGAAATACAATGTGACATTAAATATACAGACTTGCAGGGCATTTATTGCCCTGCTCTTCTGTTGTGTATTTTCATTATTTGCAGAAAAGATTCGTCCACCAGCGGCCGCAACGTGTGAATCGCCCCCGTGCCAGAAGGAGGTTTAGCAACCTAGGACGCTCTGCGGCATTTATTTAACCCCCAGATGCCGCCACAGTTTGTCCAGCGGCATTGTCGCCAGCGCCACACACTCATCGGCGGCGCCATACCAGACGTGCAGCGTCTCATCGCGGATCAGCGCCCCACAGGTGAACACCACGTTGCCGAAGAAGCCTTCGCGCTCGTAGGGCGCATCTGGCTCCAGCAACGGTACCGGTGATTTCGCCAGAATACGGGTCGGCTCGTTGAGATCCAGCAGCAGCGCGCCAAGGCAGTAGCGCTGATCGGCATCCACACCGTGGTAGATCTCCAGCCAGCCGCGATCGGTTTTTAATACCGGCGCGCCGCCGCCTGATTTACGGCAGTCCCAGGCATCGCCGGACCGTCCCAGCAGGTGGCGATGGTTGCCCCAGTGCAACATATCCGGCGACTCGCAGATCCAGATTTCCGGATGACCGAAGTGGCACGGGGCCGGACGGGTCAGGGCGTGATATTTACCGGCGATCTTTTCCGGGAAAAAGCAGACGTCACGGTTGTCCGGGCAGAGGATCAACCCTTTTTTCTCCACCGTGACAAAATCTTTGGTCACCGCTAACGCGGTAGAGATCCCCAGCGACGACACCGCCGAGTAGTTGATGTACGCGGTATCATCGATGCGGGTGATCCGCGCATCTTCGCAGCCGAACTCTTCATATTGCGTATCGGCGATGATAAACGGCTGGCTGTCAATCCGGAAGTTCACCCCGTCGCGACTGCGCGCCAGACGCAGATGCGACATAGAGGTCAGCCACACCCGCGCCGGATCGCTTTTCAGCACGATCACCCGCGGATCGCTGAAATCATAGCGTTCATCGCGACGATCGAAACTCGCGGTGGCCTGTACCCAGCCCGTATCGGTTTTTTCCAACAGCGGTACGACACGCTGCTGCGGGTCGGAATTGATCACGCTTTCCGCCACCCGCAGCAGCAAAACGATCTCCCCGTCACACTCCGTTACGCCAGCATTGAAAACACAATCGACCTTCCTGCCGGGCAGTGAAGGCGTCACGTCCGCCGGGGTAATCAACGGGTTTTTACTGTGCCTGTCCATGTACTCTCCTTTTGATCAAACATTGATTCTTGCCAATCCATTGCGCGTCCTCTCCGTACAGCACTTCAGCCTCAATCTCCTGCCACGGATTGCGAACAGGCGCACCAAAGTTGATGGCGATCCAGACCTGCTCCTCCGCCGTCGAACGGGTAAACCAGACGCATTCGTCAGTGAGGTCGAGCGAGTCCTGCTGTCCCTGATGCAGCGCCGCAACGCGGCGGCGCAGGGCGATAAGCTGTCGGTACTGATGCCAGAACGATGTCTCATCCTGCTGCTGGCGCTCCGCGTTAATCAGGGTGATATCGCCGCCGACGGGCATCCACGGTGCGACGGAGGAAAATCCGCCAAAGGGGGCGTCGCGCCAGGGCAGCGGCGCGCGCGAACCATCCCGCGAATGTTCAATAGCCAGCGCCAGCGCCTGCTGTGGGCTGCTGCCTGCGGCAAGGGCGGTGCGGTAATGGGTTTTTCCCTGAATATCAAAAAGCTGCTCTGCCGTTTGCGGACGGTAGTCGGTCACCCCCAGCTCTTCTCCCTGGAAGATAAACGGCACGCCGCTCACCGTTAGCTGA
>NZ_SZWS01000024.1:143324-144050 GCF_005281245.1 Citrobacter sp. wls826 | reverse complement strand
CAACACCGCCAGCGCCCGCCCGGTATCGCGCTCGTTTTCGCCAAAGCGGCTGATCATCCGCGACATATCATGGCTGGAGAAAAACAGCGTCGGTAAACCCGACTGCGCAGCCAGCGTGGTTTTTAACTGGCTGAAAAGACGGGAAACATCAAAGTTTTTCTGGCTACCGATATTGAAATTAAACACCACGTCCATCAGCTGCGGGCTTTGATAGCGGCTGAGCACGTCAGGGTCTTCGCTGCCGATTTCGCCAATCAGGAAATAGTCACCCTGCGCCCGAACATGGGCACACAGCCGTTGCAGCGTCTCCGGGAGTCGCGGCTGATTAACGTCAAATTCATGGCGCTGCTCGCCGTTCTCTTCCGGGTTATCAGGCCCAATGCCGTCGGTAGTAAGAAAGTTGATGACGTCAAAGCGAAAACCGTCCACCCCCTGCGTAACCCAGAAATCCACTACCCGGTAAATTTCCTGTTCCACCGCCGGGTTGGCCCAGTTGAGATCCACCTGGCCGGGCGCGAATTTATGGTAATAAAACTCGCCGGTGTCTGGCTCAGCGGTCCACGCGCTGCCGGAAAAGAAAGAACGCCAGTTATTCGGCTGGCGGCGAAAAAGGAAATAATCACGATAGCGGCTGCCCGGATTATTCCACGCATCGCGAAACCAGGGATGTTCTGAGGAGACGTGATTGACCACCAGATCGATAATCACCCGAATGCCTCTGGCGTG
>NZ_SZWS01000024.1:142036-143279 GCF_005281245.1 Citrobacter sp. wls826 | reverse complement strand
TCAACCACCCGGCGGAAATCGTCGAGAGTGCCGAAACGGGCGTCAACGGCGCAGTAATCGCTGATATCGTAGCCGTTATCCACCAGCGGAGAGGGATAAAACGGCGTGATCCACACCGCGCCGATGCCCAGCGCCTGCAAATAATCCAGCCGGGAAATCAGGCCCGGAAAATCGCCCAGCCCGTCGTTATTGCCGTCGCAAAACGAAGGCAGATAAATTTGATAACAGGTACACGCCTGCCACCACGGTTGCTTTTTCACCGTCACGTTCCTTATTTCAGTGATAACGACATGCCTTCGAGGAAGTATTTTCTGAACAGAATAAACAGGACAACGATTGGCAGCATCTGCACCACCGACCCCGCCAGCACCGGTCCCAGGTAGATGCCGTAGGATTTGCTGAAGGTGGCGAGCAGCACCGAAAACGGCATTTTGTCCACTTCGCGCATCACGATCAGCGGCCAGAGGAAGTTGTCCCATGAGCTGGAAAAGGTGAACAGTGCGACAATCGCCAGAATGGATTTATTCAGCGGCATCATCACATGCCGCAAGATCCCCCACAGGCTGGCGTGATCGAGCCTTGCGGCGTACAGGTAATCATTCGGCGTGCCTTTAAAGCTCTGCGAAACCATAAAAATGCCCCAGGCGCTCATCGCATACGGCAGGATCATCGCCCCGTAGCTGTTGATCAGCCCCAGTTCACGCATCAGGACAAACTGTGGAATGATGAACATAAAGACCGGGAAAACCATCTGCACAATCAACAGGTTGCGAAACGCATTTTTGCCGCGAAACTCGGTTTTCGCGACGGCATATCCCACCAGCATTGAGGTCAGCGTGACGCAGACGGTAATGGTGAGCGACACGAACAGCGAGTTAACCAGGGTGCGCAAAAAAGGTTTGTCCGCCCGGTTGCTGTTATCGAACAGAAAAGCGTAATTCTCCAGCGTCAGATGACCGGAAAACAGCCCGGTCGTGTAGATTTGCGCCGTCGGTTTCAACGAGGAGATCACCATCCAGATAAAAGGATAAAGCCAGGTGAGCGCCAGCAAAAACATCACGGCGTGAATGAGCAGCGTTAAGGGAGTCATTTTCTTCATTCACACAATCTCGATATGTTTTTCGAATACTTTGCGGAAGACCCAGATTGCGAGGAAACTGCATGCCGCAACGATAATCGACATGGTCGCCGCCCAGGTTGGCTTCATTTTCTGGAACGCCACTTCATACATCACCACCATCGG
>NZ_SZWS01000024.1:141382-142026 GCF_005281245.1 Citrobacter sp. wls826 | reverse complement strand
GGTGGTGCTGTTGAGCGGCCCGCCGCCGGTGATAAGATACGGCTCGGTAAAGATGCTGAACGCCACGGTAATCGCCAGCACCATCACCATCACGATTTGCGCGTTCATCATCGGCAGGGTAATCGCCCAACTTTGCTTAAACTTCCCGGTTTTATCCAACTGCGCCGCGCTGTAAATATCCGCGGGGATCGCCACCATTCCGGAATAGAGAATCAGCCCGTAATAACCGACGAATTTCCAGGTGACAATTAACGCAATGGATAACATGGCGCAGTCAGGGTTGGTAAACCAGGGCACAGAGATGCCGAAACTGGCCTGTAAAAATTGATTGACCGGCCCGTATTCGCTGAACAGTTTTGCAAAGACGATGGAATAGGCCACCCCCGAAGAGATATTCGCCAGTAAAAAGCTCAGGGCAATAAAACTTTTCCCGTACTTAATTTTTCGTAATCCCGCGGCAAACAGCAGCGAGGCAAGAAAGACAATCGGGATATACCACATTAAAAAACGGCACACGTTCCACATCGATTGCCAGAATAACGCGTCATGAAACACGCCAATGATATTCTGTAATCCGCTAAACGTCGGCGTGCCAATAAATTGCCAGTTCGTCACGCTAAGCACGACCAGCCAGCACAGCGGAT
>NZ_SZWS01000024.1:138951-141316 GCF_005281245.1 Citrobacter sp. wls826 | reverse complement strand
GTGGAGGCCAACAGGCCTCCGGTGCGGGATTCATATCCAGCCATTTTTTCCCCTTATTTCGCCAGCAATGTGTTAATTTCCTGCGCGGATTTATCGAGGGTGGCTGCCGGATCGGCGTGGTTGAAAATGACCTGCTCCAGCATCTGCGTCATGCTGCGCTGAATCTCCGTGGTTTGCGTAGTGGCCGCTGGCGGCAGCGCGACGTCCACGTAAGAAGCGATCGCCTTCTCCAGCGGGTTTTTCTCAAAGTAATTCACAAACAGCGGATTACTCATTAAATCACTGCGTGCTGGCGGCATACCGGTCAGCTCCAGCCAGCTCCGGTCGTGCTCGGCGTTGTTAAAGACCCACTGAATAAACGCCCACGCCTGCGCTTTGCGCTTGCTGGAACTGAAGATCACCACCCCTTTGCTGTCGCCGAACGTATACGGGTGCGCGTCGCCTTTCTCGGTGAGCATCGGCCCAATTTGCAGCGTTTTGAGGATCTCCGGATACTGCTTGTGATAGCGAGCGATATCCCACGGACCGCGCGCGGACGCCAGCACCTGCCCGGTCGCTAACGGATCGTCGGCGGCGGTGAAGTCGTAGCTGCTCCACTTGCTGTTAAAGACTTTCCCCATAAAGGTCAGTACCGCCTGTCCGGCAGGATCGGCAAACGTCGCCTGATGACCCGCGAGGTAAGGTTTACCGCCGTTTTGCGCATAATAAAGCGGAATAAAATCGAACCAGCGTTCCCACCAGTTTTTCCCGGCGGTCATCTGGATAACATAGCCGTTATTATCCGCCGCCCGGCGCTCTGCCAGCTGATAAAGCTCATCATAACGGGTCGGAACATGATCAAAACCATACTGCTTGAGTAAATCGCCCCGCCACCACCAGACGATAGGATTAATATAGATTGGCAGAACGTGTTGCTCGCCGTTTAATTGCCAGGCAGGAATAATTTTGCCCATCTGTCGGTTATTAACGAGTTCATTAAAACCACTCATTTTAGACAGGTCTTCAAGCTGACCAATTTCCACTAACTGGCTGGCAAAACCGATAAAGATATTACTGGAAATATCGGGTTCCGTGCCGGAAGCCAGCGCGTTCATTATTGCCTCTTCAGAACTGCTGGCGGCAGGAATGGGCGTAAATTCGACCGGGGTATGCGCCGGGTCTTTATTCCATTCTTTAACCATAGTATTCCAGAAGGCTTCTTCATTTTCGTTTGGTGCCACCCACATTTTAATTGGCGTTTTTGCTGTCTCTGCGGATTTTTTATCATCCGGACCGCAGCCAGAAATACAAAATGCGAATAGTACACAGGCTGTTAATTTAGCTAATTTTACAACTCTCACGATAACTCTCCATTTACTTTCAATAAGTATTGATTTACCGCTACCCTGCTATTGAATGGAGCGTAAATTAACACCCCCTTTTTATGTTTAACGTTAAACAAATCACAAAACGATTTTTGTTTAACGTTAAACTTTGCATCAACGTTCAACGCAATGGACGATAGAAATAAATAATTCACGCCAATATATAAACCAAGCAAATATATTAAACATGAAAATAAACGTTAATGATAATAAAGATAAGAAACGTATTACGATAAAATCATTGGCCAAGATTATGGGTATTTCCCATACCACGGTGTCGAACGCATGGAATAATCCGGAAAAATTATCTCCGGAGCTGCGCCAGCGAATTTTGCAATATGCCAGCGAGCTTGGCTTTCAGGGACCGGACAAGCTGGCGCGCGCGCTGCGTACCGGTAAATCTGACACCATCGGCGTGATATTCAACGACTCTATGAGTTACGTGTTTATCGATCCCCACGACATTGCGCTGATGCGGGGGATCGCCGTCCAGTGTGAAGAACAAAACGTCAATCTGGTCTTGATCCCTTTGCGTAAGCGGCAACAGACGCCGCTCAACACCCTGGTTGATGGCTATATTCTCAACGCCACGCATAACAATGCGGCCATGATCCAGCACGCGCTGGCTCATGGGCGTCCGGTGGTCACGCTCGATTTTCAGTTTCCCGACCACAGCAGCGTCTCCATCGATAACGCCTGCGCCATGCGCGATATTGCCCGCTATCTGGCCGATAAAGGTCATCGACATTTCGGCATCATCGCCTTTCCGTCACAGCCCTCCGCGCAGGGAATGTGCGATCTGACCGCCCCCGTCACCGGCGACAACCTGCTGATGCTCTCCCGCGTGAATGTCTGCCGGGAGGTTTTCCAGCAGCGCGGCTTCGCCCTTGATACGTGCTGGCTGTATCAAACCCGACACGATGAAGAACACGGCGAACAGGCGGCCAAAGCGTTACTGGAAACCCATCCGGAGATCACTGCGCTTATCTGCCTTTCCGATC
>NZ_SZWS01000024.1:134025-138906 GCF_005281245.1 Citrobacter sp. wls826 | reverse complement strand
CGCCGTCGGCGCGATCCACTACTGCCAACGGCAGCAACTGGCGGTTCCGCAGCGGGTTGCCGTTACCGGTTTCGATAATCTCGCCGTTGAGGTGGCGGGAATACGCCTGACCACCATCGCGCAAGACGCGGAAAAGAAAGGGGAAATGGCCGTCAAATTGCTGCTCACCAGAGGACCGGTGACCCACTATGAATTGCCTTACCAGCTCATCATTCGGGAGTCAGCCTGACTCATTAATTACAGAAGAGTAGATTATGGATGAACTAACCTGTTTTAAAGCCTACGACATTCGCGGTGAGGTTGGCGTCAACCTGACGCCGGATATCGCCTTTCGCATCGGTCGCGCTTACGCCGCCTGGCGCCATCCGCGCCGGGTAGTGATCGGCGCCGACATTCGCCTTAGCTCGGAATCGTTAAAATCCGCCGTGACCGACGGGCTGATTTCCAGCGGCGTGGATGTTATCGACATTGGTCTGTCAGGCACCGAAGAGATCTACTTCGCCACCCGGGAACTGCGTGCCGACGGTGGCATTCAGATTACCGCCAGCCATAATCCGGCGCAGTACAATGGTATGAAGCTGGTGCGCGAAGAGGCGCGTCCGATCAGTAACGACAACGGCCTGCTGGAGATAAAAGCGCTGGCGGAGCGCAATGACTTTGCTCCGATTGTCCATCGTGGCAGCCTCATCCCTTATGATAATCGCCCCGCCTGGATTGCCTGCCTGCTGCGCTTCCTTCAGCATCCGCCGACTCGCCCGCTACGTATTGTGACCAACGCCGGACATGGCACCGTCGGGCCTGCGCTTGACGCGATCGCCGACGGACTAGCCCGTGCGGGCGTTCAGATTGAGTTTATTCGCCTGCACCATCAGCCGGACGGTCATTTCCCGGCGGGCGTGCCGAATCCGATGCTGACGGAAAACCGCCTCATCACCCAGCAGGCGGTTATCGAAAATCAGGCTGATTTCGGCATCGCCTGGGACGGCGATTTCGATCGCTGCTTCTTCTTTGATGAGTGTGGCCGCTTTATTGAGAGCTACTACCTGGTTGGCCTGTTCGCCGAGCACTTCCTGAAACGCTCCGCAGGCAGTCACATCATTCTGGACCCGCGCCTGACGTGGAATACGCTGGACGTTGTAACTCGCTGCGGCGGAATCCCGGTCATCAGCAAAACCGGGCACGCCTTTATCAAAGCGCGGATGCGCGAAGAGGACGCGGTCTACGGCGGAGAAATGAGCGGCCACCACTACTTCCGCGATTTTGGCTATTGTGACAGCGGGATGATCCCACTGGTATTGCTGCTGCAAATTATCGGCAGCGACAGCCGTCCGCTGTCGGCGTATATCGAACACGCCCAGGTGCGCTTTCCGGTTTCCGGCGAAATCAATCTGACGGTGGCCGATCCGCAATCTGTCATGCAATCCATCGCCGCTCACTATCTGCAAGCCGGCGGCCTGCGTGACGATTGCGACGGGTTGAGCATCGACTTCGTTGACTGGCGCTTCAACTTACGCGCCTCCAACACCGAGCCGCTACTGCGCCTGAACGTGGAAACCCGCGCGGATACGGCACTGCTGGCGCGCAAAACCGATGAACTTTTAACGCTGATTGCAGCCTGGGATTCTGACAAGGAGAGGTTATGACCGCGCTAAGCCTGAGCAATATTCATAAAGCCTGGGGCAAGAACACCATCATTGAAAATCTGTCGCTGGAGATCGCCTCCGGGGAGTTCATTGTGCTGGTTGGCCCTTCCGGATGCGGGAAATCCACGCTGCTGAGGATCATCGCCGGACTGGAAATCCCCGACGGCGGTAAACTGGTGATGGGGGGAAAAGAGGTTACCAGGCTTGCGGCGGGCAAACGCAACCTGTCGATGGTGTTTCAGTCCTACGCCCTCTACCCGCATATGACCGTCAGGGAAAATCTGTCATTCGGTTTACGTAATATCAACACGCCCGCCGCCGAGATTGATAAGCGGGTCGCTCACGCCGCCAGCATGCTGAAGCTGGAAGAGATGCTGGACAGGCTGCCGCAGAATCTGTCCGGCGGGCAGCGCCAACGTGTGGCGATCGGGCGTTCTATTGTCCAGCAACCGGAACTGTTTCTGTTTGATGAACCGCTGTCTAACCTGGATGCCGCGTTGCGGGTCGGGATGCGCCAGGAGATCCAGCAACTGCATAACACCCTGAAAAACACCATGATCTATGTAACGCACGATCAGGTGGAGGCGATGACGCTGGCCGATCGCATCGTGGTGCTTTACAAGGGAAAAATTGAGCAGGTGGGCACGCCGCTGGAGCTGTATAACACCCCGGCAAACCTGTTTGTCGCTGAGTTTATCGGCACGCCAAAAATCAATGTTCTGCCAGCGGTATGGCGCGAAGGCGCGCTGCATATCGCCGATAACCTCGTCTTCCGCCTCACCCGTCAGCCCGCAGGCGTTAGCGACGGGGACAAACTGTTTGTCGCCATCCGCCCGGAGCATATGCAGTACCAGCAGACCGGGGATTTCACATTGCAAGGTCGTACCCGGCTGTGTGAATTACAGGGCGACTCCACGCTGGTGTGGTTGGATCTGGCCGGCTACCCCGTGTGCCTGAAGTCTTTTCAACAGCTTAGCTTCATGCCGGATACACCGCTTACGCTCACCGTACAAGAGTCGCACCTGCATCTCTTTGACGGTCTGGGTAAACGACTGGCGTTCTGACCCACTTGCCCTTGCGTCCGCAGGGGCATTTTTTGAATCCCATCACAATCACGGCATTCCCCTTTTCCCTTTTACGCGGCGACGGCTAAATTATTAACTCATCCGACCACATAACAATAATTTTACATACTGGACACCTTTATGAGCTATCCGTCGCTGTTCGCCCCGCTCGATTTAGGCTTCACCACGCTTAAAAACCGCGTGCTGATGGGTTCAATGCATACCGGGCTGGAGGAGTATCCCGACGGTGCAGAACGGCTGGCCGCGTTCTACGCCGAACGCGCCCGTCACGGCGTAGCGTTAATTGTGAGCGGAGGTATTGCGCCTGCGCTTTCCGGCGTGGGGATGGAAGGCGGCGCGATGCTGAACGACACCAGCCAGCTTGCACATCATCGTGTCATTACCGACGCGGTGCATGACGAAGGCGGCAAAATCGCCCTGCAAATCCTGCATACCGGGCGTTACAGCTACCAGCCGCATCTGGTGGCACCTTCTGCCATTCAGGCGCCAATCAACCGCTTTACGCCGCATGAGCTGACGCACGATGAGGTGCTGCAGTTGATTGAAGATTTTGCCCACTGCGCTCAACTGGCGCGGGAAGCGGGCTATGATGGCGTCGAAGTGATGGGCTCGGAAGGCTATCTCATCAACGAATTCCTGACTCTTCGCACCAATCAGCGCAATGACGAGTGGGGTGGCGAGTATGCCAACCGCATGCGTTTTGCCGTGGAAGTGGTGCGCGCGGTACGCCAGCGTGCCGGTAATGACTTTATTATTATCTTCCGCCTGTCGATGCTCGATCTGGTGGAAAACGGCGGAACCTTCGACGAAACCGTCCAGCTGGCGCAAGCGATAGAAGCCGCAGGGGCGACCATTATTAACACCGGTATTGGCTGGCATGAGGCGCGTATTCCCACTATCGCCACCCCGGTGCCGCGCGGCGCTTTTAGCTGGGTGACGCGCAAGCTGAAAGGTCACGTCACGATCCCATTAGTTACCACCAACCGCATTAACGATCCGCAGGTGGCCGATGACATTCTGGCGCGTGGTGATGCGGATATGGTATCGATGGCGCGCCCGTTTCTGGCGGATGCCGAACTGTTGTCAAAAGCGCAGTCGGGACGTGCCGATGAGATCAACACCTGCATTGGCTGCAACCAGGCCTGTCTGGATCAAATCTTCGTCGGCAAAGTCACCTCTTGCCTGGTGAATCCACGCGCCTGCCACGAAACCAAAATGCCGATCGTTACCGCCACTGCGCCGAAAAATCTGGCGGTTGTCGGAGCAGGTCCTGCAGGCCTCGCCTTCGCCATTAATGCCGCCGCACGCGGTCATCACGTGACATTGTTTGACGCGCATAGCGAGATTGGCGGGCAGTTTAATATCGCTAAGCAGATCCCCGGCAAAGAAGAATTTTATGAAACCCTGCGCTACTACCGCCGGATGATCGACGTGACTGGCGTGTCGCTGAAGCTGAATCACTTTGTCAGCGCACGCGATCTGTACCCCTTCGATGAAGTGATCCTCGCCAGGGGGATCGAGCCACGTATGCCACCGATCGAGGGGATCGCGCATCCTAAAGTGCTCAGCTATCTCGACGTCCTGCGCGATAAAATGCCGGTGGGCAAACGCGTGGCGATCGTTGGCTGCGGCGGGATCGGTTTTGATACCGCCATGTATTTGAGCCAGCCCGGTGAGCCCACCAGCCAAAACATTGCGGAATTCTGCGTGGAATGGGGGATCGACACCAGCCTGCAACAGCCTGGCGGCTTACGCCTGGAAGGCCCGCACTTATCCCGCAGCCCGCGCCAGATAGTGATGTTGCAGCGCAAAGCCAGCAAACCGGGACAAGGTTTAGGGAAAACGACGGGCTGGATCCATCGCGCCACCCTGCTCTCACGCGGCGTGAAAATGATCCCGGCAGTTAGCTATCAGAAAATTGATGATGATGGGTTGCACGTCGTGTTGAACGGCGAACCGGTGATCTTTAACGTGGATAACGTGGTGATTTGCGCCGGACAAGAGCCGCGCCGTGAACTGGTTGATCCACTCCACGCGGCAGGTAAAACGGTGCATCTGATCGGCGGCTGCGATGTGGCGATGGAGCTGGATGCCCGACGCGCTATTGCCCAAGGGACGATGCTGGCGCTGGAAATTTAACAGTATGTATTTCG
>NZ_SZWS01000024.1:128456-133966 GCF_005281245.1 Citrobacter sp. wls826 | reverse complement strand
CGCCGCCATCCGGCACACACGATTAGCGGCGGCGACCGGTTTTGACCGCTTTTAGCACCACGAATTTATTATTGGTGGCGATGGTCACGCAGTTGCCGAAAATCTTTTTCAGCTTGTGGAAGTAGTCAAGGTGACGGTTAGCCACAATGTACAGCTCACCGTTGATTTTCAGGCAGCGGCGAGCGTGGTGGAACATCTCCCAGGCAATGTTATCCGTCAGCGCGTGCTTCTGGTGGAACGGTGGGTTACACAGCACGGCGTTAAAGCGGAACGGTTCGACGCCCGACAGCGCGTTGTTGATCATAAACTCACAGCGATCCAGCGCTTCAGGCATGTTACTTTCCACGTTCAAGCGGCTTGAAGCCACCGCCATCGGCGATTCATCAACAAATACCACGCTGGCTTCCGGGTTCTTCGCCAACAGCGTCATACCGATGACGCCGTTACCACAGCCGAGGTCAACAATCTCCCCTTCGAGGTTTTCCGGCAGATGCTCGATAAAAAAGCGCGCGCCGATATCCAGTCCGGTACGGGAGAAGACGTTGGCGTGGTTATGGATAGTCCATTCGGTACCTTCCAGCTTCCAGCTTAGCGTTTGCGAGGCAGCGGCCAGCTCAGGTTTGCTGAACGTACAGTTGATTAAACGGGCTTTTTTCCAGGCCAGCGTCGTGGTGGTTGGACCCAATACTTTTTCAAACAGCTCCAGCGTCGAGGTATGCACATCACGCGCTTTTGCCCCGGCGATGATACGCGTTTGCGGCGTTACCACTTCGCGCAGCGCGCGCAGTTGCTGCTCCAGCAGCGCCATGGTTTTTGGCAGCTTAATCAGCACCACGCCCGGCGCCTGCGGGTAGTCAGCCGTACTGTCGAGGAATTTGACGCTCGACTCGGCAATTTCGTTATGACGCAGGTTCTCGCGTGTGGCAAGCTCGCTGAGATAAGAATCGCCAATGCTGTACGGCGAATGTTGCGCCAGCGCACAGCCCAGTGCGCCAAAGGTATCATTCAGGATTAGCACCGGGCCGCTAATCTCGGTATCGTCCAGCTGTTGCAGCAGATATTCATCTGCCGCTTCCCACGCCAGCAGCGGGTTAACGTCATCCGTTTCCGGGAAACGTTTAAGTGACAGCGAACGGAAACCGTTGTCTATGTGGCTCATCGGCCCTCCTGAATGGTAAAATTTCGGCGTATCCCTGAAAAGGGTGCGTGAGTATACACTTTTTATGATTGGCATGGGCAAAGATGAACCAACTAACTTATCTCCAGGGCTACCCGGAACATTTACTTTCTCAGGTGAGAACGCTGATTGCTGAACAGCGTCTGGGCGCAGTGCTGGAGAAGCGCTATCCGGGGACGCATGATTTCGCGACCGACAAAGCGCTCTGGCAATATACTCAGGATCTGAAAAATCAGTTCCTGCGTAATGCCCCACCGCTGAATAAAGTCATGTATGACAGCAAGATACATGTTCTGAAGAATGCGCTGGGGCTGCATACCGCCGTATCTCGCGTGCAGGGCGGTAAGTTAAAAGCCAAAGCGGAGATCCGCGTTGCCACCGTGTTTCGCAATGCCCCTGAACCTTTTTTACGCATGATCGTCGTTCATGAACTGGCGCATCTGAAAGAAAAAGAGCACGACAAAGCGTTTTACCAGCTGTGCTGTCATATGGAGCCTCAGTATCATCAACTGGAGTTCGATACCCGCCTGTGGTTAACGCAACAATCGTTAAAGCAAACTGCGTAGTCGCGCACTGGCTTTGTCTTCAGAGCATGCTAAATTGACGAAAGGATCCCTTTTCGCAGCCTGAAGGCCATTATGATACGTTTCGCAGTAATTGGCACAAACTGGATCACCCGCCAGTTTGTCGATGCCGCCCATGAAACCGGCAAATATAAGTTAACCGCGGTCTATTCCCGTAGCCTTGAACAGGCGCAGACCTTCGCCAACGATTACCCCGTCGAGCATCTGTTTACCTCACTGGAAGCGATGGCGCAAAGCGAGGCGATCGACGCCGTCTACATCGCCAGTCCAAACTCCCTGCACTTCCCGCAGACCGAGCTGTTTTTGCGGCACAAAAAGCATGTTATTTGCGAAAAGCCGCTGGCCTCAAACCTGGCGCAAGCCGAAGCCGCTATCGCCTGCGCGCGCGAAAATCAGGTCGTGCTGTTTGAAGCGTTTAAGACCGCCAGCTTGCCTAACTTCCTGCTGTTGCAGCAATCTCTACCCAAAGTCGGAAGAATCAGGAAAGCGTTTATTAATTACTGCCAGTACTCCTCGCGTTACCAGCGCTATCTGGACGGTGAAAATCCGAACACGTTTAATCCGGCGTTCTCAAATGGCTCGATTATGGATATCGGTTTTTACTGCCTGGCCTCAGCGGTTGCGCTGTGGGGTGAACCGCAAAGCGTTCAGGCCAGCGCCAGTCTGCTGGAAAGCGGCGTAGATGCCCACGGCGTGGTGGTGATGAATTACGGTGATTTCAGCGTCACACTCCAGCACTCAAAAGTAAGCGACTCGGTGTTAGCCAGTGAAATTCAGGGTGAGCAGGGATCGCTGGTGATCGAGCATATTTCCGAGTGTCAGAAAGTGTGCTTCGTTCCTCGCGGGGGGAAAACCCAGGATCTGACAACGCCTCAGCACATCAATACTATGCTGTATGAGGCAGAGGCTTTTGCTCATTTGGTTGAATCCGGCGAAGTGGATCACCCCGCACTGGCCGTCAGCCGTATCACCGCCAAACTGCAAACAGAGATTCGCCGCCAGACCGGCGTGATTTTCCCGGCAGACGAAGCGGTAACATCGCTGACTGCGTAAAGGTATGTAAAACGAATGTTGCAGGCCATTGACTGAATGCATGGCCTGTAATATTTTGTAACCCGCAAAGGGGAGTAACTTCGTTGTCGGTTGATCGTCATTACGATGTGTGAAAAACCACATCCGGTCGCCGGGCGATAACAAAGGAATACGCCATCGTATTCCTTTGTTGTTGTAAGTGAGACCTTGCCGAATGGCAAGGTCTATGCATAAAAAGCAGCGGCTAACGTCATTCGGCGTTGGCCGTTTTTTTTATGCATGGGGAAATACAATGAATACTGTCGGCACACCGTTGTTATGGGGTGGCTTCGCTGTCGTGGTGGTAATTATGCTGGCCATCGACCTGCTGTTGCAGGGTCGTCGTGGCGCGCATACGATGTCGATGAAGCAGGCTGCGGCCTGGTCAATCGTTTGGGTAACGCTGTCGTTACTGTTTAACGCCGTCTTCTGGTGGTACCTGGCACAAACCCAGGGCCGCGCCGTTGCCGACCCACAGGCGCTGGCGTTCCTTACCGGCTATTTGATCGAAAAATCGCTGGCAGTAGATAACGTCTTTGTCTGGTTGATGCTGTTCAGCTACTTCTCCGTACCGCCTGCGTTGCAGCGTCGGGTACTGGTGTATGGCGTGCTGGGAGCCATTGTTCTGCGTACGATCATGATCTTCGCCGGCAGTTGGCTTATCACCCAATTTGAGTGGCTGTTGTACGTGTTCGGTGCATTCCTGCTGTTTACCGGCGTGAAGATGGCGCTGGCGAAAGAAGATGCTTCCGGTATTGGCGACAGACCGTTAGTACGCTGGCTGCGCGGTCATTTGCGCATGACCGATACCATCGAAGATGAAAAATTCTTCGTGCGTAAAAACGGCCTGCTGTTTGTTACGCCGCTGATGCTGGTGTTGATTCTGGTTGAGCTGAGCGACGTCATTTTCGCCGTCGACAGTATTCCGGCAATCTTTGCCGTCACTACCGACCCGTTCATCGTGTTGACCTCAAACCTGTTTGCTATTTTAGGTCTGCGCGCAATGTACTTCCTGCTAGCGGGCGTGGCGGAGCGTTTCTCCATGCTGAAGTACGGTTTGTCGGTCATTCTGGTGTTTATCGGTATTAAGATGCTGATCGTCGATTTCTACCATATCCCGATCGCTATCTCGTTAGGCGTGGTATTTGGCATTCTGTTTGTGACGCTGATTGTGAACGCCTGGGTCAACCACCAGCACGATAAAAAGCAACAAATACAGTAAGTTTCATCTGCTAGCTGAAAAGCCCGACAGCACACTGCGTGCGTCGGGCTTTTTGTTTATCATGTCAAAATAATGTTAACTCAAAGTTATAAAATATGATCTCAACGCGAAATCCAGGATATTTCGCTTCCAGAACCCTGTTCTTTCCTTATACTCAGCCATGCAAACATTTGCCTCATCCTGAAAGATGCGTCTACAGAACGCACAAAGGCAGGGCAACAACACAATGAAAGGATTACTACATGACTACGCAACGTTCATCGGGGCTATTCTCGCGCCTGGCGCAAGGGAGCCTGGTTAAACAAATTTTGATCGGTTTGGTTCTGGGGATTTTACTGGCACTGGTGTCAAAACCTGCGGCAGAAGCCGTTGGTTTACTGGGTACTCTGTTCGTCGGCGCGTTAAAAGCCGTCGCACCAATTCTGGTTCTGATGCTGGTAATGGCTTCTATCGCCAACCACCAGCACGGGCAAAAAACCAATATCCGCCCAATCCTGTTCCTCTACCTGCTCGGAACATTTTCCGCAGCGTTAGCGGCCGTTGTCTTCAGCTTCGCCTTCCCATCGACACTGCATCTTTCCAGCAGCGCCAGCGATATCGTACCGCCGTCCGGCATTATTGAAGTGATGCGTGGCCTGCTAATGAGCATGGTTTCTAACCCAATTGATGCACTGCTTAACGCCAACTACATCGGCATCCTGGTTTGGGCCGTCGGTCTGGGCTTTGCGCTGCGTCACGGTAATGAAACGACCAAAAATCTGGTCAACGATATGTCCAACGCTGTTACCTTTATGGTGAAGCTGGTGATTCGTTTCGCGCCGATCGGTATCTTCGGCCTGGTCTCCTCCACGCTGGCAACCACCGGTTTCGCCACGCTTTGGGGCTACGCACATCTGCTGACCGTGCTGGTAGGCTGTATGCTGCTGGTAGCGTTGGTGGTCAACCCGCTGCTGGTATTCTGGAAAATTCGCCGCAACCCATATCCGTTAGTGCTGGCCTGTCTGCGTGAAAGCGGCGTGTACGCCTTCTTTACCCGCAGCTCCGCGGCAAACATTCCGGTGAATATGGCGCTGTGTGAGAAGCTGAACCTGGATCGTGATACCTATTCGGTGTCTATCCCGCTGGGAGCTACCATCAATATGGCTGGCGCGGCGATCACCATTACCGTGTTGACGCTGGCGGCGGTAAATACGTTGGGTATTCCGGTCGATTTACCGACGGCGCTGTTACTGAGCGTGGTGGCTTCGCTGTGCGCCTGCGGCGCATCGGGCGTGGCGGGGGGGTCTCTGCTGCTGATCCCACTGGCATGTAATATGTTCGGTATCCCGAATGACATCGCCATGCAGGTCGTTGCCGTTGGCTTTATCATCGGCGTATTGCAGGATTCCTGTGAAACGGCGCTGAACTCTTCTACAGACGTTCTGTTTACCGCTGCGGCCTGCCAGGCTGAAGACGA
>NZ_SZWS01000024.1:119313-128374 GCF_005281245.1 Citrobacter sp. wls826 | reverse complement strand
TCCGTCACCGGACGGAGGGGTTCTCTTCTTGTACGCTTTTTTCAATTTTGAATGGATCAATTCCGCGTTTTTGCATCCGCCGGAAGCGAATAATGTTCAGGCCGTTCATCACCAGAAAACTACCTTCGATCATCGTCCCACCAATCGATCCCAACCAGAAATTATGGATAACCCAACAGGCGGTTGCGCACCACATTACGCAGCGCACGGTCAGCCCCTGGCAGCGAAACAGCGCCCAGGTGCTGGCCAGCGTGCCAATAATCGGTAACAGCTCCATCGCATGCTGTAATTTCGCCAGCCCGAGAACCAGGGTGAGGATAATAAAAACGGTCATTACCCATAGTTTGCGGGTATGCATCGAGACGAGTGTGCGGATGGTGTTTAGCTCTGCACTCATTCCCGCAGGCCAGGCGCCCATCAGAAAAAAATGCACGCCAATGGTGGCGCTGTAGACGGCAAGTTGCAGCCGGAACCGGCGCTCATCTCGATTGAAAAAGGTGGTAATGCCGATCAAAAAGGCGATGACACCTACGCCCTGGGCCAGCCAATACGCGGTCATGGGAGATCCTTGTGAGGAAACGCAAAAACAAACGGCGCTCCATATTATGAAACGCCGTTTTTAAAATCCACTCCATTTCGATTACCCAATAGATTTCGTGCTACCGCAAGGCGGTAAGTTCAGACATCCCCGGAAGCTTACTGGAGTAAGTGACCGGGGTGAATGGACGCAGCCAACGCGGCTGTCACGCGAAAGATGAAGGGTAATTACAATGTTACGCCGCTTTTAAAGATAGCCAGTTCCCGGAAATCGTTGCGCTCGTTGCAAGTTTGCTTGCCATTGGCGAACTCAACGATCGTATCGACAAACTCGCTCAGCAGCTGAGGCATCGCTTTACCGTGGATCAGCTGTCCGGCGTCAAAATCGATCCAGTGTTTTTTCTTGGCCGCCAGCTCGCTGTTGGTCGCAATTTTCACCGTCGGCACAAAACCGCCGTACGGCGTACCGCGGCCGGTGCTGAACAGCACCATATGACAGCCCGCGCCCGCGAGGGCACTGGTAGCAACCGCATCGTTACCCGGCGCGCTCAGTAAGTTCAGGCCGTGTGTCTTCAGGCGTTCGCCGTAGCGCAGTACATCCACCACCTGGCTGGAGCCCGCTTTTTGCGTGCAGCCCAGAGATTTATCTTCCAGCGTGGTGATCCCGCCCGCTTTGTTGCCCGGCGATGGATTCTCGTAAATCGGCTGGTCGTGAGCAATGAAGTACTGCTTAAAGTCATTGACCATGGTCACCAGCTTGCCGAAGGTTTCTTCGTCACGGCAGTGGTCCATCAGCAGCTGCTCGGCACCGAACATTTCCGGTACTTCAGTCAGCACGGTGGTGCCGCCGTTGGCAATCACGTAGTCGGAAAAACGCCCCAGCATCGGGTTGGCGGTAATACCGGACAGGCCGTCAGAGCCGCCGCATTCCAGACCAAACTTCAGCTCGCCCAGCTTACCCGGCTCACGCTTATCGTTACGCATCACGTTGTACAACTGATGGAGATGTTCAATCCCCGCTTCCACTTCGTCTTCCTGATGTTGGCAGACCATAAAGTGAACACGCTCAGGATCGTACTCGCCTAAAGTTTCGCGGAAGGCATCAACCTGGTTGTTTTCACAGCCCAGGCCGACCACCAGCACCGCACCCGCATTCGGGTGGCGCACCATATTTTGCAGCATGGTACGGGTGTTGATGTGGTCGTCACCCAGTTGCGAACAGCCGTAGGTGTGACTGAAAAGATGCACGCCGTCGATACCCTCGGCGTCGTTGGTCTCTTTCAGAAAGCGGTTCTGCATCTGACGCGCCATAGCGTTGACGCAGCCGACCGTCGGCAGGATCCACAGTTCGTTGCGCACGCCGACCTCGCCGTTGGCGCGACGGTAGATCTGTACATCGCGATCGGCGGGTTGAACAAGCTCTGCCTGAAAATCAGGGTGGTAGCTATACGTGTCCAGGTCGCTCAGATTCGTGCGCGTGTTGTGAGCATGAATATGCTCACCCGCCGCCACGTCCACCAACGTATGACCGATTGGCAAACCGTATTTAATGACGTTTTCGCCTTGCGCAATATCGCATAAAGCGAATTTATGGCCACGAGAAACCGCTTGGCGCAGGATTACCGCTTGCCCATCAACGGTGACTTCGGTTCCTTCAGCCAAATCAGCGAGCGCTACCGCGACGTTATCCAGCGTATGGATCTTGATGTATTGCATACCTTCACCCAGGCCTTAGTTCAGTTCAATGGCGAAATAATCACGCGCATTGTTGAAGCAAATATTTCTGACCATTTCCCCCAACAGCTGGATATCTGCCGGCGCTTCACCTGCAGCAACCCAACGGCCAATCATCTGGCACAGGATGCGACGGAAGTATTCATGGCGCATGTATGACAGGAAGCTACGGCTATCGGTCAGCATGCCGACGAAACGGCTCAGCAGACCGAGCTGGGCCAGTTGCGTCATCTGACGTTCCATACCGTCTTTCTGATCGTTGAACCACCAGCCGGAACCGAACTGCATCTTGCCCGGCATACCTTCGCCCTGGAAGTTGCCGATCATGGTGCCCAGCACTTCGTTATCGCGCGGGTTCAGGCAGTAGAGAATGGTTTTCGGCAGCAGGTTCTGTTCGTTCTGCTTGCTCAGCAGTTTGGACAGCTCTTCGGCCATCGGGCGATCGTTGATGGAGTCGAAGCCGACATCCGCACCCAACAGTTTGAACTGACGCAGGTTGTTATTACGCAGCGCGCCGATGTGGTACTGCTGTACCCATTCACGACGCGCGTATTCCGCACCGAGGAACACCAGCACCGCGGTTTTAAACTGGGCAACTTCATGCTCGCTCAGCGTTTCACCCGCCAGGCGGCGTGCCAGAATGCTATCCAGTTCAGATTCGTTAGATTCAGCAAACAGCACCACGTCCAGCGCGTGGTCAGAGACTTTACAGCCGTGAGCCGCAAAGTGATCCAGACGTTTGGTCAGCGCAGCTTGCAGGTCGCTGAAGCGGCGGATATCCGTGTCAGACACCTCACCGAGCTTCGCCATATAGTCGTTAAAGGTCGCCTGCTCAATGTTAAAGGCTTTATCCGGACGCCAGCTCGGCAGCACTTTCACATCAAAGCTTGCGTCTTTAGCAACGGCCGCGTGATGCTCCAGAGAGTCGATCGGGTCATCGGTGGTACCGACCATTTTCACGTTCATCTGCTGCATGATGCCGCGTGCGGAGAATTTGTCCTGCGCCAGCAGTTCATTGCACTGGTTCCAGATTTCGTCAGCCGTTGCCGGAGACAGCAGCTTACCTGTAATACCAAACGGGCGACGTAATTCGAGGTGGGTCCAATGGTACAGCGGGTTACCGATTGTGTGCGGAACCGTGGCGGCCCAGGCGTCAAACTTCTCGCGATCGGACGCATCGCCGGTACACAGGCGCTCAGCGACGCCGTTAGTACGCATCGCACGCCACTTGTAGTGGTCACCCTTCAGCCAGATGTCATACAGGTTATTAAAACGGTAGTTTTCCGCGATTTGTTGCGGTGGCAAATGGCAGTGGTAGTCGAAGATTGGCTGGTCTTTGGCGTAATCATGATACAGACGGCGGGCAAATTCGGTGTCCAACAGGAAATCTTCAGTCATAAACGGGGTCATTATCGTCTTCCTCTCAGCGAGTGCGTCAGATTGCTTATGTTTTGATGTTGACAAAGTTATCACACCAATTTCCATACACTGAAGATATTTTCGTGAGTTAGATCAACAAATGGCGACAAAAAAATTACTCTCAAAGAGGTAAACCGCGCGCCAAGCCGCACCAGCACTGGCTTTGCTGAATCGAAATAATGACCACACGAAGATTCACACTTTTGTGATGGCACTCACCTTTTAAAGCTGTATGACAAGTTATCTTTTTGCCGTCGCGATACATAAGCCGACGGAATGCAAATTACCGATGTATCACCATCGGATTAACCGGTACGGAAACCGAATTAGCACAAATATTGACATGGCAGAGTTCGGGGAGTACCGGCTTTTTTTCGGTTACCCCCTCGTAAAAGAACATCCTCCTCCCTGAACTGGAAGATGACCGCTCGTTCGCGGACATAACAAAACGATGAGGTTTTACATGCGTAAAATTAAAGGGTTACGTTGGTACATGATCGCACTGGTGACGCTTGGCACCGTGCTGGGTTACCTGACACGTAACACTGTGGCGGCAGCTGCGCCAACTCTGATGGAAGAGTTACACATCTCCACCCAACAGTATTCCTATATCATCGCAGCGTATTCTGCTGCTTACACCGTAATGCAACCCGTTGCCGGCTATGTGCTCGATGTGCTCGGCACAAAAATTGGTTACGCGATGTTCGCCGTTCTGTGGGCCGTCTTCTGTGGCGCGACCGCACTGGCTGGTAGCTGGGGTGGACTGGCGCTAGCGCGAGGCGCAGTCGGTGCCGCTGAAGCTGCGATGATCCCTGCGGGTCTGAAAGCCAGTTCTGAATGGTTCCCGGCAAAAGAACGTTCAATCGCCGTGGGTTACTTTAACGTCGGTTCCTCTATCGGCGCGATGATTGCTCCGCCGCTGGTCGTCTGGGCTATCGTCATGCACAGCTGGCAGATGGCCTTCATTATTTCTGGTGCCCTGAGCTTCATTTGGGCCATGTGCTGGTTGGTATTTTACAAACACCCACGCGACCAGAAAAAACTGTCTGATGAAGAACGTGATTACATTCTGAATGGTCAGGAATCACAGCATAAAAACAGCACCGCCAAGAAAATGTCTCTCGGTCAGATCCTGCGTAACCGCCAGTTCTGGGGCATCGCGCTGCCGCGTTTCCTGGCAGAGCCGGCCTGGGGTACCTTCAACGCCTGGATCCCGCTGTTCATGTTTAAAGTCTACGGCTTTAACCTGAAAGAGATCGCGATGTTTGCCTGGATGCCGATGCTGTTTGCTGACCTGGGCTGTATCGTAGGGGGTTACTTACCGCCGCTGTTCCAGCGCTGGTTCGGCGTTAACCTGATCGTTTCCCGTAAAATGGTCGTCACCATGGGCGCATTGCTGATGATTGGCCCAGGGATGATCGGTCTGTTCACCAGCCCGTACATTGCTATCGCCCTGCTGTGCGTCGGCGGCTTTGCTCACCAGGCGCTGTCCGGTGCGCTGATCACGCTCTCTTCTGACGTATTTGGTCGTAATGAAGTGGCAACCGCGAACGGTCTGACCGGTATGTCCGCATGGCTTGCAAGTACGCTGTTTGCGCTGGTCGTTGGCGCGCTGGCTGACACCATCGGCTTCAGCCCGCTGTTCGCCGTACTGGCGGTATTCGACCTGCTCGGCGCGTTAGTCATCTGGACGGTATTGCAGAACAAATCGGCCAGCGAGGTAGAGTCAGCTTCGCAAACTGGCGATCCCGCTGCGCAAAGTTAACCAGACACGATTTAACAAGGTTATGTAATGCTAAGCCGCCAGTCATCTGGCGGCTTTTTTATCGCCGCGAGTGGAGCCGTAATCGCAAAAGTGGTATAACAAATAGAGTCTGCCGTATCATGCCTGGAGCGCATATGGAAATCACCGAACCACGACGTTTGTACCAACAACTTGCCGCTGATCTGAAAGAACGCATTGAGCAGGGTGTCTACCTGGTGGGTGACAAACTCCCCGCCGAGCGCTTTATCGCCGATGAAAAAAATGTCAGCCGCACCGTGGTTCGTGAAGCGATTATCATGCTCGAGGTTGAGGGCTACGTTGAAGTGCGTAAAGGATCGGGGATCCACGTCATTTCAAACCAACCCAAACACTATGTCGCGCCAGATGAAAGTCTGGAGTTCGCCAGCTACGGTCCGTTTGAGCTGCTCCAGGCTCGCCAGCTCATAGAAAGCAATATTGCTGAGTTTGCCGCCACCCAGGTGACCAAACAGGACATCATGAAACTGATGGAAATTCAGGAGAAGTCGCGTAACGAAAAAAGCTTTCGTGACTCCGAGTGGGATCTCCTGTTCCATGTGCAGGTCGCGCTGGCAACACAGAACTCTGCCCTGGCCGCGATTGTTGAAAAAATGTGGACTCAGCGTATTCACAACCCCTACTGGAAGAAGCTGCACGACCACATCGACCTGCGTACGGTAGATAACTGGTGCGACGACCATGACCAGATCCTGCGGGCGCTGATTCGCAAAGATCCACACGCCGCCAAACTGGCGATGTGGCAGCATCTTGAGAACACAAAGCAGATGCTGTTTAACGAAACCAGCGATGATTTTGAATTCAACGCAGACCGTTATCTTTTTACCGATAATCCCGTCATTCATCTCGATACGGCAGCTAACGGCGCAAAATAAACAATCTTAACGATGCAGGCGCGACAAAGCGCCTGTTTCTGACGCTTGGTAAGCATTAGGTATAAAGTGTCAGCCTGTGTAAATCCTCTCGCCTCCCTCCATTGCGATAAGCAAAATCACAGGGCAACACCCGTAATTTCTATAACGGACTACGTTGACCTTTGTTACAATTAGTTGTTATTTGAATTTTTGTGTTTGAGAGCTTGCTTACTTCACAACTTTACAGGGAATAGTTCAGGCCGTGAATTTGTGTCAGACCGCGATCCATGTAAAAAACACCAATAAAATTGCGGCGTTACAAACTCCAGAATACCGGCATGACGACAACCGATTCTCCAGGAATATTGAATGGAACTACTGACTCAATTATTGAATGCTTTATGGGCTCAGGATTTTGAAACGCTGGCCAATCCCTCCATGATTGGCATGCTCTATTTCGTACTGTTTACCATTTTGTTTCTGGAAAACGGACTGCTGCCAGCAGCCTTTTTACCTGGCGACAGTCTACTGGTACTGGTCGGCGTACTTATCGCTAAAGGCGCGATGGGTTTTCCGCAAACGGTACTGCTGCTCACCACCGCGGCCAGCCTGGGTTGCTGGCTCAGCTATATCCAGGGGAGATGGCTGGGAAATACCCGCACCGTTCAAAACTGGCTGTCTCATCTACCCGCGCACTACCATCAGCGCGCACATCATCTGTTCCATAAGCATGGCTTGTCTGCCCTGCTGGTCGGTCGCTTTATCGCGTTTGTCAGAACATTACTGCCGACCATCGCAGGATTGTCCGGTCTGAACAATGCGCGCTTTCAGTTCTTTAACTGGATGAGCGGACTGCTTTGGGTTCTGATTCTCACAACGCTTGGCTATCTGCTGGGCAAAACGCCAGTGTTTCTCAAATATGAAGATCAGCTGATGTCTTGTCTGATGCTGCTTCCCGTAGTGTTACTGGTGTTTGGTCTGGCAGGTTCACTGGTTGTGCTTTGGAAAAAGAAATACGGGAACCGAGGGTAAATTATGCTGAAATCATGCATAACACTCCGACGACTGGCCTTGACGACTACTTTTATGCTGTTTATCGGCGCGCTGCTCCTGACCTGGTCGGTCATCCGCCAGCAGGAGTCAACGCTTGCCATTCGTGCTGTAAACCAGGGAGCCACCATGCCTGATGGCTTCTCTATCTGGCATCACCTGGACGCCAACGGCATTCGCTTTAAAAGCATTACTCCGCAAAATGACGCGCTGCTGATCACCTTTGATTCCAGCGCGCAAAGCGCAGCCGCAAAGGTCGTGCTGGACCGAACGTTACCGCACGGTTTCGTTATTGCTCAGCAGGATGATGATAATCAGGCGGTACAGTGGTTATCCCGCTTACGTGATACCCCGCACCGTTTTGGTTAATCTCCAGGAATCTGAATTAGATCACTCACTTTGGTGATTTCATCATTTAGCGCCTATGATTAATAAACTGGGTTTATGACCCATTGCTTTATTATTCTGGAGCATCGGCCAAAGCCACAAGGTCGAATCACAATGGAAGGTTCAAGAATGAAATACCGCATCGCTTTAGCAATTAGTCTTTTCGCTCTCAGTGCCGGCAGTTACGCCTCCACCCTCTGTCAGGAAAAAGAACAGGATATTCAGCGGGAGATAAGCTATGCCGAAAAGCACAACAATCAAAACCGCATCAATGGTCTGAACAAAGCGCTGAGTGAAGTTCGGGCAAATTGTACTGACAGCAAACTGCGCGCCGACCATCAGAAAAAAATCGCCGAGCAGAAAAATGAGATAGCCGAGCGTCAACGTGATTTGGCCGAGGCGAAGCAAAAAGGCGATGCGGATAAGATAGCCAAGCGCGAACATAAGCTTGCTGAAGCTCAGCAAGAGCTGAAAGAACTCGAGACACGCGATTACTAAGTACGGTAACTAGCCACTCAACTGGAGAAAACTATGTCGAAAGATAATGCTACGGAAAACCTGCGCGCTGAGCTGAAATCTCTTGCGGATACGCTTGAAGAAGTACTTAGCTCCTCTGGCGATAAGTCGAAGGAAGAGATGAGTAAAATTCGCAGTAAAGCCGAACATGCGTTACGCGAGAGCCGCCATCGTCTGAGCGAAACCAGCGATGTGATTGCCAAACAGACCCGTGAGGCCGCGGCAAAAGCCGATAACTACGTACGCGAAAACCCATGGACAGGCGTCGGCATTGGCGCAGCAGTCGGTGTGGTGCTTGGTGTACTGCTGTCGCGCCGTTAATAATGGCAGACTCTCAACACGCACAAGGTCCAGGCAAAGGCGTACTGGGTATTGGACAGCGGATCCTGACGATTCTCGTTGAGATCGTAGAGACGCGGCTGCGGCTGGCCGTCGTTGAGCTGGAAGAGGAAAAAGCCAATCTCATCCAGATCCTGCTGATGCTTGGGCTGACCATGCTGTTCGCGGCGTTTGGTCTGATGAGCCTGATGGTGCTTATCATCTGGGCCATAGACCCGCAGTATCGCCTTAACGCCATGATTGCCACCACCGTTGTGCTGTTGCTTTTAGCGCTTATCGGCGGGCTATGGACGCTGAGTAAAGCGCGTAAAACAACGCTGCTACGCCATACGCGCAATGAACTCGCTAACGACAGGCAGGCCCTGGAGGATGATGCATAATGAGCAGTAAAGTCGAACGTCAACAACGTAAGGCGCAACTGCTT
>NZ_SZWS01000024.1:116875-119235 GCF_005281245.1 Citrobacter sp. wls826 | reverse complement strand
TCTGTCTGCCACTCGCCGCGACTGGCTTGAAGCCACCGAAGTTTACGATCGTGGCTGGAAGACGCTGCTGAACCTGCGTGGCTGGGTGTTGGTCGGAAGCAGTATTATGGCGGTTCGCACCATTCGTAACCCGAATCTGCTGGTACGCTGGGCTAAACGCGGCTTCAGCGTGTGGAGCATCTGGCGTCTGGTTAAATCGACCATCAGACAACAGCAACTGCGCGGCTAATCACCTCTCCTTCCCCTAACCTCAAATTTTTTGAAAATTTCTGACAGTTTTCCTTGCTAACAATTGTCATTAGCCGCGTTTATGATTCTCTCCATCGACAGCAACGACGCACTCTGCGACGTCGTTGCACAAAAAAACACAATAAGCCGCCTGAGTGGTTTCCTGGAGAGTATGATGAAGAAATTAGAAGATGTTGGTGTACTGGTAGCGCGCATTCTGATGCCAATCCTGTTTATTACCGCAGGTTGGGGAAAAATCACCGGATATGCGGGTACCCAACAGTACATGGAAGCCATGGGCGTCCCAGGATTTATGTTACCGCTGGTTATCCTGCTTGAGTTTGGCGGCGGTCTGGCCATCCTGTTTGGTTTCCTGACCCGCACTACCGCGCTGTTCACCGCGGGCTTCACGCTGCTGACGGCGTTCCTCTTCCACAGCAACTTTGCGGAAGGTGTGAACTCTCTGATGTTTATGAAAAACCTGACCATCGCAGGCGGCTTCCTGCTGCTGGCTATCACCGGTCCGGGCGCATTCAGCATCGACCGTGTACTGAATAAAAAATGGTAAGCGAGCTATACTAAACGCATCAAAAAGCGAGGAGACATCTCCTCGCTTTTGCTATCTGAGGAGGCGAAAACATGGGACAACTCATTGACGGCGTATGGCATGACACCTGGTATGACACCAAATCAACCGGGGGAAAATTTCAACGCTCTGCATCAGCTTTCCGTAACTGGCTCACCGCGGATGGCGCACCGGGTCCAACGGGCGAAGGGGGTTTCGCCGCCGAAAAAGACCGCTATCATCTCTACGTTTCTCTGGCCTGTCCGTGGGCGCATCGCACGCTGATCTTGCGTAAACTCAAAGGGCTGGAACCGTTTATTTCCGTTTCCGTTGTGCATCCGCTGATGCTGGAAAACGGCTGGACCTTTGACGATAACTTCCCGGCGGCAACCGGCGATACCCTGTATCAGCACGAATTTCTTTATCAACTCTATTTACACGCCGATCCGCACTACAGCGGTCGGGTGACCGTTCCGGTGCTGTGGGACAAAAAGAACCACACCATTGTCAGCAACGAATCTGCAGATATCATCCGTATGTTTAACACTGCGTTTGATGCGCTGGGCGCGAAAGCCGGGGATTACTATCCACCCGCTCTGCAAACTAAAATCGACGAGCTCAACGGCTGGATTTATGACAACGTCAATAACGGCGTGTATAAAGCCGGATTTGCCACCAGTCAGGAAGCCTACGACGACGCCGTAGAAAAAGTCTTTCAATCTCTGGCGCGACTGGAGCAGATCCTTGGGCAACATCGCTACCTGACCGGGGACCAGTTAACAGAGGCCGATATTCGCCTGTGGACCACGCTGGTGCGCTTTGATCCTGTGTATGTGACGCACTTCAAGTGCGACAAACACCGGATTAGCGACTATCTGAACCTGTACGGTTTCCTGCGCGATATCTACCAGATGCCAGGCATTGCGGAGACCGTTAATTTCGATCACATCCGCAATCACTACTTCCGTAGCCACAAAACCATTAACCCGACCGGCATTATTTCTGTCGGACCGTGGCAGGACCTCAACGAACCCCACGGGCGTGATGACCGTTTTGCCTGAATGACACGGGTCCCCTTTGGGGGCCAAATAATTAATACTGCAAATATTTACCAGTATTCCATTCGCAGCTATTCTTAATTTGATTGCTTTAAAAACAAGTAATTGAATACAGAACGAGGCAAAAATGGATTGGTATTTAAACGTATTAAAGAACTACTTTGGTTTTGGGGGCCGCGCGCGTCGTAAAGAATACTGGATGTTTGTGCTGGTCAACATCATCTTTACGTTCGTGCTGGGCATTCTGGACAGAATGCTTGGCTGGGAACGCGCCGGAGGGGAAGGCATATTAACGACGATTTATGGGGTTCTGGTCTTTATCCCGTGGTGGGCGGTGCAGTTCCGGCGTTTACATGACACCGACCGCTCGGCCTGGTGGCTACTGGTGCTGCTGATCCCGATCGTAGGCTGGTTGGTAATCATCATTTTCAACTGTCAAAACGGAACTCAGGGGAGCAACCGCTTCGGCGCTGACCCGAAACAACTGTCCTGATGTAATACACCATCTT
>NZ_SZWS01000024.1:114958-116858 GCF_005281245.1 Citrobacter sp. wls826 | reverse complement strand
TTCCTGCACCGCGCGGATAAAACTATCCGATAAGGTGCATTTGCACCGCATCCGGCGTAACAGCCCTGCTATTTACCCGCAAACAGCTTGGGAATTTCCCGCAAACACCAGGATTTCGCTTCGCCCATGCTGTCTCGACGCCAGGCCATAATAATATCAATTTCGCTTGTCGATTCCGGGCTAACCACACGCAACCGACCCGCCGCAATGTCCTCTTCCACCAGCGGGTATGGCATCGTCGCCACGCCAAGGCCGGCCAACAGCGCCTGGCGTTTATCTTCTATCGAACTCACCGTCAGACGCGGCTGTTTATCCAGCAGTTGAACCGTCAGCACCGGGCGTTCGCGGGCCGTGTCCGCCACCGCTATTCCACGGTACTTCACGCGGGTGACTTCCGATAACGGTTCCGGTTCCTGATGAATTGGATGATCCGGGGCCGCCACATATACGTTCATCAGCGAGTACAGCTTGCGCGAGTTGATTTCCGAAGATGAGCGAAAATGCATATCCGGCGCAATCACGATATCCGCCCGCCCCTGCTCCAGACGCTCCCACGCCCCGGCCAGAACTTCGGTAATAACGGAAAGCTGGGTATTGGCCTTCCCGGCAAGTCTGTCGATCAGCGGGAAAAACGCCGCCGTCGGCACCAGCGCTTCGGTGACGATGGTCAGATGCGTTTCCCAACCGCGAGCCAGCGCTTCGGCATCGGTGGTCAGCTTATCCGCAGCTTCCAACAGTACACGCCCACGTTCCAGCAGCATACGCCCGACGTTGGTGAATTTTGTGCGATGACCTGAACGGTCGAACAGCACGACGTCCAGCTCTTCCTCCAGCTTCTGCATGGTATAGCTGAGCGCGGAAGGAACGCGCCCCAGTTCGTCCGCTGCGGCGGCAAAGCTGCCACGCCGGTCTATTGCGTCCATGACGCGTAACGCCTCAAGCGTTAAAGCCCTTTCTTTGGCCATCTCGTTCTCATTCAGGAAATTTGAACATACCGGGCAGAATATCTGGCTAACAATGCAGCGTCTAGCCATTTAACATAAAAGGAAGTAAAGAGAGGTCAAGAACTATGATTACTACCCGTACAGCCAAACAATGCGGGCAAGCAGACTACGGCTGGCTGCAGGCCCGTTATACCTTCTCCTTTGGACACTATTTTGATCCTAAACTGCTGGGTTATGCCTCGCTGCGTGTTCTGAACCAGGAAGTTCTGGCACCGGGAGCCTCTTTCCAGCCACGTACCTATCCGAAGGTGGATATCGTCAATCTGATCCTCGAAGGGGAAGCGGAGTACCGCGACAGTGAAGGCAACCATATCCAGGCCAAGGCAGGAGAAGTTTTACTGCTCGCCACACAGCCGGGAATTAGCTACAGCGAACACAATATCAGCAAAGATAAACCGTTAACCCGAATGCAGCTCTGGCTGGATGCCTGCCCGCAGCGCGAAAACGCCTGCGTACAGAAAGCCACGCTGAGTGCCGGTAAGCATCAGTTGCTTGCCTCGCCGGATGGAGAACAAGGCAGCCTGCATCTGCGTCAACAGGTATGGGTGCACCACGTTGAACTGCAACAAGGTGAATCGCTGAGTTTTCAGTTACATGGGCCGCGGGCTTACTTACAGTCGATCCACGGCAGATTCCATGCGGTGACATCTGGCGCCGAAAAGGAAGCGCTCACCTGCGGCGATGGCGCATTTATTCGTGACGAAACTAACATAACGTTAGTCGCCGATACCGCGCTGCGCGCTTTGCTGATAGATTTGCCCGTATAGTCAGGGAAAACAATGGAGTACGACTATTGAGCAAGAAATCATCAAAAAAACGCCAGCCGCAGGTTGAGCCGAAAAAACAAGATACTGTGACCTTCGGCTATGAAGAAATGCTGACAGAGCTGGAAGCGA
>NZ_SZWS01000024.1:114518-114918 GCF_005281245.1 Citrobacter sp. wls826 | reverse complement strand
GGCGGATGCCGAGCTACGGCTGGAAGACGAAGAAGCCGCCTGAAAAGGCGGCTTAGAGTTATGCCGGGGGCGATTCCGCCTTATCCGGCCTGCAGATTAATGTGCCTTACTGGCCATGATCTCAATGATCTGCTTGTCGGTTTCCTGCATCGAGCGACACGCCAGCGCACACAGGTTCGTGATCGATTGCTCCACGTTATGTGCCACAATCCCTTCATTGCCGGTCACAGCGGTATCATCCAGCGCCATCAGCACCGCTTTCCACGCCGCAGATGCGCTGGTTGAAACTTTCATCGCGCAGCTGTTTGAGGCGCCATCGCAAATCATTCCGCTCACGTCGCCAATCATGCTGCTGATTGCCATCGCGATGGTGTTGTAGCGACCATCAACGATCCACGCC
>NZ_SZWS01000024.1:111496-114470 GCF_005281245.1 Citrobacter sp. wls826 | reverse complement strand
CCCCGCCGCGGCGCCCATCGCCGCCGTGGTTGCCGCACACAATGCAGACAAACGCGGAAGCTGATGATGGATGTAGATAGCGCTCAGGTGAGACAACATCAGCGCACGCGCCAGTTTTTCTTCATCCGCACCAAAGTGCTCAGCCACCACCATTACCGGAACGGTCGCGGTAATCCCCTGATTACCGGAGCCCGAGTTGCTCATTGCCGGAAGCGTCGCCCCGCCCATTCGCGCATCCGATGCCGCACTGGTGCGGATCAGAATAGAGGTGGAGAGATCGTTCGCCAGCAAGCCACGCGCGCACTGCTTCTCAAGCGTGGTTCCGATGTGCAAGCCCCAGTTACCGCGCAGCCCTTCCTGGGACAGCGCACCGTTCAGTTTCGCCGCATCGAGAATAAAGCGGATTGACTCAAACGGTACCGCGTTCACGAACGCCAGAATCTCTTCCAGCGATGTGTGAGACAATACCGCCAACGGCGACTCTTGCTCCTCTTCCTGAGCGTTCTGTTCTGTCGTGAACACCACGCCCTTATTGGTCTCAATGTGCACAATGTTGGTATGACCACCAACAATCGTCACGCACGCCCATCCCTCAGCGCTATAAACCTTCGCACGGGAGAAGAGAATGTCCTCGCATGGCTCCTGCAGCATCACCGCGACCTTCCCGGCGGTAAGCATCGCTTTCGCATCGGCAATCGCTTGAGGCGAGGCGTCTTTCAGTACCTCTAAACCGGCGTGGGCATTTCCCCCCAGCGCACCCAGTGCCGCCGCGACAGGCAGCCCAACCATTCCGGTACCCGGCACGGTAACGCCCATGCCGTTTTTCATCAGGTTCGGTGAGACCCACGCATCAATGCGTTCAACCGCGCCGTCCAGCTCAGAGGAGGCGACCGCTGCCGCCAGAGCCAGAGAGATAGGTTCCGTGCAGCCCAGCGCAGGCTTAACTTCTTCCTGCACCGCGCGGATAAAACTATCCCATAATGGATTCAATGTAGTCTCAAACATAACAACAACCTTTGCTCAGATATCTCAGGAAAATGCCAGGAACGGAGAAACGCACAGCAGCAGGCCCGTGACAATAATCAGATACAGGGAAGCGCCTTTGTATTTGTGCAGTGCAGGAACTTTGTAGACCAACCAGGCCGGGATCAGACATCCCACCATGCCGAAGATAGGGCTACAAATAGAAGTGAAGCTCAGTACCGGCGCATTGAGCACAATGGCTCCCCACGCCAGCAGGATAGCGAAAACCATAATGCCGCGCTGAACCAGGGTCTCATTGATTTTCTCGGCTGGCATTTTGCGGCGCAGCACGTTCATCACGATCCCTTGAGTGGCTTCACGGAACCCTAAGTAAACGCCGAAGAAAGCGGTCATTACGGCAAAGATGTTCAGAATAACGCTGACGATTTTCACCCAGCCAGCACCCGCGCCGCTGATAAACTGCGCGGCAATCGCCAGAGCGGAAATGTTCTGCTCATAAGCTTTAACCGCTTCGTCATGGCCCATCGCTAGCGTGAAGGAAACGGCGTAGAAAAAGACGGTCACAAACAGAATACCGAACGCAATATTCATGGCTCGCAGGGCTTTATGGCGTGCCACTTCAATGGATTTATTGCGAGAACGATAGGAGATAACCATCGGGCTTAAGGTCTGAATAAACAGAATCGAGGTCAGGGTAAACGGCAGCGTGATAATCGCGTTTTTGATCAACAGTGCCATCGGCGGCAGTGAACCTACGTTATATAAATGCCACATCCCAACCATCGACACGCCAAGCGCCGCCACCACCAGCAGCTTGGTCAGTACCATACCGGTGGAGATTTTAAACAGCAGTTTTTCCCCGCGGGACGAGATAGCCACCAGGATGCAAATCAGCACCAGTCCATAGAACGGGCTGTCGGACAGTAAACCTTCAGTAACGCCAAAAGTATGCAGGTAGGAGGCGCTATCGTTGGTGATGGCGGTGGAATAGACGAACATCCAGATAACCAGCATCACAAAATACAACGCACCTAACAGGATGCCCCAGTTCTTACCCAGATAGCCGCTGATCACGCTCGGGTAGTCTTTACACTCTGGGGACTCAGCCAGCGTATTAATAAACAGACGCTGGAACAGATACATGGCTGGGTAGCCGATGATAGAGGAGAGCAAAAACACCCACAGCCCCATCAAACCCACCTGGACGGGAAGAAAAACAATCCCCGCACCAATTGCCATACCGATACTCATAATGACCCAGCCGGTGTCCATGCTGTCGAATTTAATGGCTTCGCGCCATTCACTTTCGGTCATTCCCGCCCGACGTGCCGGAGCAGATGCGTCGAGTATTACGCTGTTATTCGTTGCCGTTTCCATAATTTTCCGCTCAATATGTAGGTAGAGGTTTTTATATTTTTTTCGTACTGCCTCAATGCGATACGCAGTACTACGGTGCAGGTGAGCTATTGGAGTAATGAGGAAATCATACGCGCAGGATCAGAGAAAAACTTCACAAACAAACCCCTGTAATTTCTAAAAGTTAAGAAATATTTTCTCTTTTATTTCCATATAAAGAATTGAATTTCTATATTTGAAGCAGATCACAACAAAAAAGGCGCACTAACGTGCACCTTTTTTTATCATGCCATATTGATTAATTTATTGCCGGATAGCGCTGCGCTGACCAGGCACGGCTTTACACCTCAGGTACAAACCACTTTAATTGCCAACCCACCGCGTGAGGTTTCACGGTATTTGTCGTTCATATCTTTGCCCGTTTCATACATGGTCTCGATCACTTTATCGAGCGAAACGCGTGGTTCTGACGTTCGACGTAGCGCCATGCGCGCGGCGTTGACGGCTTTTACTGCGTTGATCGCATTACGTTCAATGCACGGTATTTGCACCTGTCCGGCTACCGGATCGCAGGTCAGCCCCAGGTTATGCTCCATGGCGATTTCCGCTGCAATGCAGACCTGCGACGGGCTAC
>NZ_SZWS01000024.1:110339-111448 GCF_005281245.1 Citrobacter sp. wls826 | reverse complement strand
GCCCAGCAGTTCTGTCAGACCGGCAGCCGCCATTGAACAGGCTACGCCAATCTCACCCTGGCAGCCCACCTCAGCACCAGAAATAGAGGCGTTCATCTTATACAGCGCGCCTATCGCCCCCGCGGCCAGCAAATAGCGGGCAATGGAGTTCGCATTCACCGGACGGCGGAACTTGTCGTAATAGGCCAATACGGCGGGAATAATCCCACATGCACCGTTGGTCGGCGCCGTCACAACCCGGCACCCGGCGGCGTTTTCTTCGCTCACGGCCAGCGCGAACATGTTGATCCAGTCAATAACGTTCATCGGGTCGCTGGACAGATTATCGCTGGAAACCAGCAACCGACGTAACGCCACGGCGCGACGCGGAACGTTAAGCGGCCCCGGCAGGACGCCTTCGGTGTTCATGCCGCGCTCAATCCCGGCGTGCATGACGTCCCAAATGGCGGCAAAGCCAGCATCGATTTCCTCTTTGCTGCGCATCGCCAGCTCGTTTTGCATCATCAAGCCGGAAACAGACAGCCCATTGCGCTCGCACAGTTTCAGCAGTTCGCTGGCGGAATGAAAATTGTAGGGCACGTGTGCTTCAACATCATGCACCTGCCCAAATTGCTCCTCTTCAATGATAAAACCACCGCCGACGGAGTAATAGGTTTTGCTTAATAGCCTCTCGGTGCCGTTCCACGCGGTGATACGCATGCCATTTTCATGGCGCGGCAGCGTTTCGGTATGAAAGAGAATATTTTCATCTGGAGAGAAATCGACAACATGCGTGCCCTCAGCAACCGGCAAACGTCCGGTACGGGCCACTTCCTGAGTAAAACCAGCGATTGAGTCTATATTAACGTTTTGCGGACTGTTACCGGCCAGCCCCATCATGATCGCGACATCTGTCGCATGACCTTTCCCGGTCAGGGAAAGCGACCCGTAAAGATCGACCACAATATGCGTGGTTCTGGGGAGTTCGCCGCTGCTGACCAACAGATCGATAAAGCTTTTACCTGCGTTCATTGGCCCCACGGTATGGGAGCTGGAAGGTCCAATGCCAATCTTGAAAATATCGAATGCGCTAATCATATCCACACCCTCGGATTGCCGTTCAGTGAAGA
>NZ_SZWS01000024.1:106504-110281 GCF_005281245.1 Citrobacter sp. wls826 | reverse complement strand
ATTGGGGCGATCCTGAGATCGCCCCGCAAGGGATTACAGCGTGTCGCCACGTACGGCGATGGCTTCAATCTCCAGCTTCACATCCTTTGGTAAGCGGGCGACCTGTACGCAACTGCGCGTGGGGTAGGTAGCCTGATGCTCATCAAAGAACTGCTGGTACACCTGGTTAATGGTGGCGAAGTCGTTCAGGTCGGATACGAAAACGGTAGTCTTCACGATATCGCTCACTTTCAAACCTGCGGACTCGACGATCGCTTTCACGTTTTCCAGGCTTTGACGTGCCTGATCGGCCACGTTTTCTGCCACTTCACCGGTCTGTGGACACACCGGGATTTGACCTGACGTCAACACCATGCTGCCCAGATCCACGCCCTGTACGTAAGGCCCAATCGCCCCTGGCGCACATTCGGTTGCAATAACTTTTCTCATAATCCCTCCGGCGTCAGAGCGCCTGGGTGAAAGTACGTGAAATAACATCTTGCTGCTGTTCACGGGTCAACGCGTTGAAGCGCACCGCATAGCCAGACACGCGGATCGTCAGGTTCGGATAGTTTTCCGGGTGCTCAATGGCATCCATCAACATTTCACGGTTCATAACGTTAACGTTCAGATGCTGCCCACCTTCCACATGCGCTTCATGGTGGAAGTAACCGTCCAGCAGACCAACCAGGTTGGTTTTACGCACCCCATCTTCTTTGCCCAGTGCAGCCGGCACAATGGAGAAGGTGTACGAGATACCGTCTTTGGCATAGGTAAACGGCAGTTTGGCCACCGAGGTTAACGACGCAACCGCGCCTTTACGATCGCGGCCGTGCATCGGGTTAGCCCCTGGCGCAAACGGCGTACCTGCGCGACGTCCGTCCGGTGTGTTACCGGTTTTCTGTCCGTACACCACGTTGGAAGTGATGGTCAGGATGGACTGCGTCGGCACTGCGTTACGGTAGGTTGGCAACACCTTAATTTTCTTCATGAAGCGTTCGACCAGGTCGCAGGCAATGCTGTCTACTCGCTCGTCGTTGTTGCCGTATTGCGGATAGTCGCCTTCGATTTCGAAATCGACAGCCAGACCGTTTTCATCACGAATCGGTTTCACGCGAGCGTATTTGATAGCCGACAGTGAATCCGCCGCCACGGACAGACCCGCCATACCACAAGCCATCGTGCGATAGACATCACGATCGTGCAGCGCCATCAGCGAAGCTTCATAGCTGTACTTGTCGTGCATATAGTGGATGATGTTCAGCGCGCTGATGTACTGCACGGCCAGCCAGTCCATAAAGTGGTCCAGGCTCTCCATCACCGTATCGTAATCCAGCACGTCATCCATCAGCGGTGCCGTTTTCGGCCCAACCTGAATTTTCAGCTTCTCATCCACGCCGCCGTTGATTGCGTACAGCAACGTTTTGGCGAGGTTGGCACGCGCACCGAAGAACTGCATTTGTTTGCCGATAACCATCGGGCTTACGCAGCAGGCAATGGCATAGTCATCGCTGTCAAAGTCGGCACGCATCAAATCGTCGTTTTCATACTGCAAAGACGAGGTGATGATAGACACCTGGGCGGCGTACTTTTTGAAGGCAATCGGCAGCGCTTCAGACCACAGCACCGTCAGGTTCGGCTCAGGCGCCGGTCCCATAGTGTGCAGAGTATGCAGGTAGCGGAACGAGTTTTTCGTTACCAGCGTGCGGCCATCCAGCCCCATGCCGCCGATAACTTCAGTCGCCCAGATAGGGTCGCCTGAGAACAGGGTGTCGAATTCCGGCGTACGCAGGAAGCGCACCATACGGATCTTCATAATGAAGTGGTCGATCAGCTCCTGCGCCTGCTGCTCGTTTAAAATTCCCGCTTTGAAATCGCGCTCAATGTAGATGTCGAGGAACGATGCGGTACGGCCCAGCGACATTGCGCCGCCGTTCTGAGATTTCACCGCAGCCAGGTAAGCAAAGTAAACCCACTGCACCGCTTCCTGCGCATTACGCGCCGGGCGGGAGATATCGCAGCCGTACTTCGCTGCCATTTCCTGCATCTGTAGCAGGGCGCGACGGTGCTCAGACAGCTCTTCGCGCAGGCGAATCGTGGCTTCAAGATTCTGGCCCCACTCCAGGTTCGACTGGAGATCGGCAAACTGCAGTTCACGCTCGCGTACCAGGTAGCGGATACCGTACAACGCGACGCGGCGATAGTCGCCGATGATACGACCACGGCCATAGCCGTCCGGCAGACCGGTCAGCACGCCGGATTTACGGCAGCGCAGCATATCCGGAGAGTAGGCGTCGAATACGCCCTGGTTATGGGTTTTACGCAGTTCAGTAAACTGGTATTCAAAATCAGCATCCATCTCACGACCATAAGCATCAAAAGAGCTTTTGATCATGTTGATGCCGCCAAACGGATGCAGAGCGCGCTTGAGCGGCTTATCCGTTTGCAGACCAACGATTTTTTCCAGTTCTTGTTCAATATAACCCGCATCATGTGCGGTTATCGTGGTGGCAATATTGGTATCGAAATCAACCGGCGCGTGCGTCGAGTTTTCAATACGGATGCCAGCCATAACTTTTTCCCACAATGCAGTGGTCGCTGACGTTGCTTCGGCGAGGAAAGATTCATCCCCTTCATAAGGCGTATAGTTGTGCTGAATAAAATCACGGACATTAATTTCTTCTTTCCAGTCCGTACCTTTAAAGCCATTCCAGGCTTCGGCATACAGCATATCGCTGGTATCGATATTTACCTTCATGAAAAATAATCTCTCTGCTGAAAATTAATTATGCAAATTCTACTGGTATATTAATTTTGCCTAACGCAATGGCATCACGCGCAATCATTTTCTCTTCATTTGTGGGAATAACCGCACAAATAACACGAGTATCTTTATTAGAGATAATTCTTTCGCCATGGGAATTTGGCAGGCTATTCATCTCGCTGTCGATATTCACCCCTAAAACGGCGAGATGCTCGATAACCAGACGACGAATTAATACCGAGTTCTCACCTATTCCACCGGTGAAAATAATCCCATCAAGACGATGCAGCGAAGCGGCATGTCCGGCGATATGGCGCGCGATACGATGCACAAACGTTTTAATCGCCAACTGCGCACGCTCATGTCCCTCGTGCCAGGCTTTTTCTAACGTACGTAAGTCAGAGGACAAACCGGAAATACCCAGTAAACCGGACTCTTTATTCACAACGCGCTCAAGGTCGCTCAGCGTCTGGTTGGTTTCGCTGGCAATCCACGCCATGGCGCCGAAATCGACGTCACCGCTGCGTGTGCCCATCATCAGTCCTTCCAACGGCGTCATGCCCATTGAGGTATCAACGCTCTGCCCGTTACGCACCGCGCAGATTGACGCGCCGTTCCCCAGGTGAGCCACAACCAGACCGGAGTCATCACTCTGCAGCTCAAGAAGCTCATGCGCTCGCTGAGATACATAGCGGTGCGACGTGCCGTGGAAGCCATAACGACGAACGCCTAACTCCTCAAAATATTTCCACGGTAGACCGTAAAGATAGGCCTCAGGGGCCATCGTCTGGTGGAAGCTGGTATCAAATACCGCAACCTGCTGCACGCCTGGGAAAAGGTGCTGTGCGGATTCAATCCCACTGAGGTTCGCATAATTATGTAACGGTGCTAAAGGCGATACCCGGCGAATATTATCGATAACGTCGTCAGTAATAATTGCTGATTCGGTAAAGATATTTCCACCGTGGGCAATGCGGTGGCCAATTAAGGCCACGCTGTCCATTAAATTACGTTTTTCCAGTTCAACGGCGATT
>NZ_SZWS01000024.1:96633-106479 GCF_005281245.1 Citrobacter sp. wls826 | reverse complement strand
TGCGTCTTCGTAGCTGTGGTGAGCCAGCTTAGCTGGCTCTCCTCCATTAATTGCTATGAACGCATTTTCAGAGTTAATACCGTCCGCGATTCCCGCCATTAAAACTTCACAGTTCGCTGCATCCAGCACTGAGAATTTAATGGAAGACGAACCACAGTTAATAACCAGTACTACCGGAAACTCATTCATTTCACTACTCCGCTCATCCTGAGCTTAAGGATTAAAACAGTTTGTAGACAATGTTCAGGATAGTCAGCAGACCAATCACGGTAACAAACACGTTATCCAGACGCCCACGGTATTTCGCCAGTGACGGCGCTTTACGGATGGCATACATCGGCAGCAGGCAGAGCAGAGAGGCAATAATCGGCGCGCCCATTGCTTCAATCAGGTCCAGGATGTTCGGGTTGGCGTAAGCCACAACCCAGGTGGAGCCCATGATGAAGATCATGCTGATGGTATTAAGTTTGCCAGCGGAAACCTTCGTTTTATCGCCTTTGTAACCAAACTTCAGCACCAGACCGTTCAGACCTTCCAGCGTGCCCAGGTAGTGGCCGAAGAAAGATTTGAAGATAGCAACCAGTGCGATGATTGAAGCGCCGTACTCCAGAACGGTCGCGAAGGTGGACTTCGAACCGGACAGTGAAGCGAAATGGTTCGCCAGGTAAGACAGTACTGGAATGTTCTGCGCTTTCGCATCCGCCATGTTTGCCGGAGAGAGCGTGAACAGGCAGCTAAAGGCAAAGAACATCACCACGGCAACCATCAGCATACTGGCGCGAGAGATGATTTTTGAACATTTCTGCTCAGTAAATTCGCGACCGTAATCTTTCTCATACTCTTCACGTTTAGAGACCACGAAGGAAGAAACGATAGGTGAGAAGTTGAAAGAGAACACCATGATGGAAATACCCAGCCACACGGTAACCAGGATGCCGTCATGGCCAGTCAGAGCGATATTGCTGAGATCAACCTGATCGATAACCGCAGAGTTCCAGTAAGGAATCAGAGACAGAGAGATCAGCACCAGGCTGGCAATAAACGGCCATACCAGGTAGCTCATCACTTTAACCATCAGATCCTTACCAAACCAGATGACGAATGCCATCAGCAGCAGGAACAGTGCCACGAAGCCACGGTTTAACGCTGGCATCTGCAACTGGTTTTCCCAAAAGGTCATAAAGGTGTTGGTAATGGTGACGCCATAAATCCACAGCAGCGGACAAATCGCAAAGAAGTAGAGGAACGTGATAACCACGCCGCCCGTTTTACCAAAGTGCTCTTCAACCGTTTCTGTGATGTTACCGGAAGGGTTAGAACCGGAAAGACACAGGCGTGCCAGCGCACGGTGGCAATAGAAGGCGATGGGGTATGCTAACACCAGCATTATCAGAATGGGGATCAGTCCGCCAAAACCTGCGCGGATAGGGAAGAACAGCACCCCGGCGCCGATGGCTGTACCAAATAAACCCAGTGTCCAGGTGGTGTCCGATTTGCGCCAGGACGACTGTTTTGTCTGGCTGGATACAATGCTATCAGTAGTACTCATATCCTATCCTCAACGAAGTATATTAAGCGTCAACTAAACCAGTAATTTGAGATACACGAGAAAGGTCGATATTACCGCCAGAAATAATGCTGACTGTTTTTCTGTTCTGGATATAGCTATCTAATTTCCCGCTTAATAATGCTGCGCAAGCCAGCGCGCCGGCACCTTCAGTCACAACTTTATTTCGCTGAATTAATGCCACCATGCTGTTGCGAATTTCATCTTCGCTGACCAGGACAATGTCATCCACCAACTCACGAACAATTTCATACGTTAAAGTACCCGGGCGGGAAACGTCACAACCATCCGCCAGGGTGCCGGTCGTTCGGTGCGTGGTTATTTCTCCAGCGTGGAAAGAAGCCGCCATGCCGTGAACATTTTCAGACTGTACGCCAATAATTTTAATAGTCGGGTTAATAGATTTAATTGCCACCGCAATACCAGCAATCAGTCCGCCACCGCCAATTGGCACAATCACGTTATCGACATCGTACAGATCTTCCAGAATTTCCAGACCAATAGTGCCCTGACCAGCAATCACTTTCGGGTCATCATATGGCGGAATAAAGATACGGCCTTCAGTTTCCACAATCTCGCTAACCTTAGCGATGGTGTCGTTGAAGTTGTCGCCGTGCAGCACAACCTCTGCGGAATAATCGCAGGTTGCAGCAACTTTAGACTTCGGCGCGCCTTTCGGCATGACCACTTTGCCGTCGATTCCGAGCATGGCGCAGGAGAGAGAAACCCCTTGCGCATGGTTACCTGCAGAGCAAGCCACCACGCCCTTACATCTTTCAGCTTCGGTTAATGAACTGAGCTTGTTAAACGCACCACGGATTTTAAATGAACCGGTACGCTGCATATTTTCAAACTTGAGGAAAATTTCCCCTTTGCAACGTTCACTAAAATAGTTAGAGCGAGGCATTCCCGTTTTATAAATTTTCCCCGCCAGTCTTTTTTTCGCTTCGAGGATATCTTCAATTGCAACTGGGAGATCGTATGTAATGTGCATTAGAACCTCTTACTAGGGTATTAAAGTAAATAGATAGCCGTGACCATTGTCAGATATAGACAGATGGCGTTGATTTCGTGTTAAAACAAATTCAATCTTTAATCAATTTCAATTAATTGCCTTCGTCTCCGACAATTATATGATGAATACTCTTTGGCTAATTCCACCAAAATAGATGCTGCTTTTTTAATTCGATAATTTTTCGACCATACGGCGGCATAACGCGCGACGGGTAAGGTTTCTTCTACCGGGATAGTAATAAACTGGTTTGAGCCAAATGGTGTGGTCATATCGCAGGGAATTACTGTTAAGAAATCAGCATTGAGAACAAGATTATAAATCGTAACGACGGAGTCTGTTTTAACGATGTTTTCACTGCTGATGCCATTATTTTGTAACGTGGTTAGAAGTTCACTGTAGTACCCCATATTCGTTTGTGGCAACACCCACTGTTCGTTTTTCAACGCGCTCAGCGAGGTGATGCCGGTGCATGTTCGGGACTTGCTGGCAACCAGGATGAAGTCTGACTCAAAGAGCGGTTCAACATGCAGATCGTGCAGTTTCATCTCATCACTCAGCGTACCGATCGCGAAGTCCAGACGCCCGTCACGAATCGCAGGTAAGAACGAGGAGAGCTGAGCTTCATACATGGAAACCTGCGCTTTCGGGAACACTTCTTTGAATTTTTTAATCATGCCGGACATGATGGTGAAGGCAATCAGTGAAGGAAAGCCAAACGACACATCAACGACCGCATTGCTCGTCATGCTGTTCATCTCATCAACCATGTTCTTCATTTCACGGGTAATAGATTCAGACCATGAGAGCATAACCTGACCTGCCTGAGTTAAAGTCACACCAGTATTTTTGCGTACGACTAACTCAATACCGAAATAAGCTTCTACATCATTAATGATTTTGCTGACAGCCGGTTGAGTTAAACCTAATTCTTTTGCAGCTGAGCCGATAGAACCACTTCTAATGACTTCCTGAAAGACCACTAAGTGCTGTGTTTTAGGGAGTGTAATAGTATTCATATCGACCTGCGCTAATTACTTTGTTGACGGCAGGAAGTGTACCAAATTAAGCGAACGAGGATATGTGCTACCACTCACAAATCCCCTTGACTTACATTTTGTAAGACTATTATTTAAATTGAAATCACTTAATAATCATATAGATATGAAATATCGATCTCACTTTATCCTGACTTTAATCAAAAAAAGATGGGGGGATAACGATTTTTTATGGCTATAACAACACCATTTCTCCTGCTATTTCTTAAAACCACGAAAGGCTATATTTCAATCAATTACAGAGTAATTACCAGGCAAAACAGCGCTTAAATTTAATAAGCAACTTATCAAATATAATTATATTTTATCGTTTATAGTGGTCAAATAACGTTACGCATCACGTTTTTTAGCCTTATTTGTTTGTAAAGAAACATTGCATTTATTAATATTTAAACCAAAACATACAAATAATCATCACATGCAACATTGCATTAACAGTAGTTTTGTACAATTTATCAGCCAGTAATTTTGTGATGGCGATCGATTGCGTTCGATTATTCTCGATAAAAACGTATCGCGCAGCGTTTTGTGCTAGTCATCACAAAAAATGAAATATCCCGCAAGACATTCCCTTAGATAAAAGAAGTTCAGTGCGTAAATAAAGGTCAAATAACGATGAGATGAATGGGAAATAAAGGCCAGATTCGTGGTGAACCAACTACAACACGACAGGAAAAACGTCTGCCGGATGGCAGTGTAAACGTCTTATCCAGTCTATAAAGCAAAAAACCTCGCCGAAGCGGGTTTTTTATAAAGAGGTGAAGCTGACCGATAAGCCGCGTTCTTTTGAGTATAGCGTCGTGGACAGTCTGCCTACAAAGCAAAAACCCCGCCGAAGCGGGGTTTTATAAAGAGGTGAAGCTGACCGATAAGCCGGGTTCTGTCGTGGACAGTCATTCATCTAGGCCAGCAATCGCTCACTGGCTCAAGCAGCCTACCCGGGTTCAGTACGGGCCGTACCTTGTGAACCCCTATTTGGCCTTGCTCCGGGTGGAGTTTACCGTGCCACGGACTGTTACCAGCCGCGCGGTGCGCTCTTACCGCACCCTTTCACCCTTACCTGATCCCACTTGCGTGGGCCATCGGCGGTTTGCTCTCTGTTGCACTGGTCGTGGGTTTCCCCCCCAGGCGTTACCTGGCACCCTGCCCTATGGAGCCCGGACTTTCCTCCCCTCCGCCCGTCTCCCCCGAAGAGGACGACGACGAAGCGGCGACTGTCTGGTCAGCTTCGGCGCGCAGTATAGAGGGTTTGCGGGGCATTGTCACCCCGCACTGCGCATTCCTATCGCCAACGTGGCGGCGATGTTTCTTGAAGCGCGATAAATATTATCAAATGCCCCACGAAAGGCCTCTTCCAGCGTGCTGATGGTGGTTAATACGCTAAACACCGCATCGATACCATATTGATGCACCACCTCCACATCGCGCGTCAGGCTGCCGCCAATACCAATTACCGGCTTGTGGTACTTCTTCGCGACATTCGCCACACCCACCGGCACTTTGCCGTGAATGCTCTGGCTGTCAATCCGCCCTTCTCCGGTCACCACCAGCGTACAGTCATGAATATGCTCTTCCAGATTGAGCGCCTGGGTCACAATCTCAATACCACTGCGCAGCTCCGCACCTAAAAAAGCCATTAACGCGGCGCCCATTCCGCCAGCCGCACCAGAGCCAGGAACGTCTTTCACATCAACCCGCAGCGATTTTTTAATGATGTCGGCATAGTGAGACAGATTGCGGTCCAGTTCGATAATGCGTTCTTCCGTCGCCCCTTTCTGCGGGCCAAAAATGCGCGAAGCGCCAGTATCACCGGTGAGTGGATTAGTCACATCGCAGGCCACGCGAATTGAGCAGGTTTTTAAGCGCGGATCCAGGCCCGATATATCGATGGTGTTCAGACTCTCCAGGCTTCCACCACCGTTGCCAATCTCTGTCCCGTTGGCGTCGCAGAGTTTCGCCCCCAGCGCCTGCACCATACCCGCGCCGCCGTCGTTGGTCGCACTGCCGCCAATACCAATAATGATGCTCTGCGCACCGCTATCCAGCGCCTGTAAGATCAACTCCCCGGTGCCGCGCGACGTGGTGACTAACGGGTTACGCTTTTCAGGAGGAACTAACGCCAGACCGCTGGCTGCCGCCATTTCGATAAACGCGGTTTTACCATCTCCAGACATGCCCCAGCAGGCATTCACTTTTTCGCCCAGCGGCCCTGTCACCCACGCTGAATGTTCACTCCCCTGCGTAGCGGCAATCATGGCTTCGACCGTTCCTTCACCACCATCGGCAACCGGGACAGAAACATATTGCGCATCGGGGAAAATTTCCCGAAATCCTTTTTCTATTGCCTGAGCTACCTCGGTGGCAGAAAGGCTTTCTTTATAAGAGTCTGGGGCAATTACGATTTTCATAGTTATGTAGCCTGACAGTGCCGCGCAAGGCAAGAAATACAGGGCGCGCATCCGCGCCCTTCTTGTTAGCGAGTGACTTCCACTTTCGCCAGTTTTTCGTAGTAGCATGCGAGTGCGCTATGATCGGCGGTGCCCAGCCCATCAGCGCGTAGCGCCTGCATCATCTCCATGACTGCAGCAGTCAGCGGTAACTGAGCGCCAACGCCATGAGAGGTATCCAGCGCGTTCGCCAGATCTTTAATATGCAGGTCGATACGGAAACCCGGCTTAAAGTTTCTGTCCATAACCATCGGCGCTTTCGCATCCAGTACGGTGCTTCCCGCCAGCCCACCACGGATCGCCTGATACACCAGATCCGGGTTTACGCCCGCTTTGGTCGCCAGCGTCAGCGCTTCCGACATCGCCGCAATGTTCAGCGCCACAATCACCTGATTCGCCAGCTTGGTGACGTTACCCGCGCCGATATCACCGGTATGTACCACGGAACCTGCCATCGCTTTCATCAGATCATAATATTTGTCAAAAATCGCTTTATCACCGCCAACCATCACCGACAGAGTACCGTCGATAGCTTTCGGTTCGCCGCCGCTTACCGGCGCGTCCAGCATATCCACGCCTTTCGCTTTCAGCGCGTCGCTGATTTCACGGCTGGCTAACGGCGCGATGGAGCTCATGTCGATCAGCACTGTCCCCGGTTTCGCCCCTTCAATAATGCCGCCCTCTCCCAGCGCCACTTCTTTCACATGCGGAGAATTCGGCAGCATGGTGATGATCACATCGCACTGCTCGGCAATATCTTTCGCCGTGGCGGCGGTTTCTGCGCCTGCGGCAATCACTTCCGCAATGGATTCCGGGTTACGGTCAGCAACCACCAGCGAGTAACCTGCCTTGAGGAGGTTTTTACTCATTGGTTTACCCATAATACCGAGGCCAATAAAACCAACTTTCATTGTCATGTCTTTATCTCTCTCTACTGTCGAGGGGGTTATTTCTTAAAAGAATCAGCCAATTTTTGCGTGGCTGAACGGAACACGCCAAGATCGCTGCCAACGGCAACAAACGTCGCGCCCCACTCCAGATAACGACGCGCATCCGCCTCTACCGGGGCCAGAATGCCGCTTGGTTTGCCGTGTGCTTTCGCGCGGGCAAAAATGTGCTGGATAGCTTTCTGCACATCAGGATGTGACGCATTGCCGAGGTGGCCTAACGCCGCAGCCAGATCGCTTGGGCCGACGAAGACCCCGTCGACGCCTTCTGTCGCCGCGATTGCGTCAACGTTATCAACGCCCTGCTGACTTTCGATCTGCACGATGATGGTGATGTTCTTATTCGACTGCGCAAAGTAGTCCGGTACGGTGCCAAACATATTGGCGCGATGGGATACGGACACGCCGCGAATACCTTCCGGCGGATAGCGGGTCGACGCCACGGCGTTCACCGCCTCTTCTTCCGTCTCCACGAACGGGATCAGGAAGTTGTAAAATCCGATATCCAGCAGGCGTTTGATAATTACCGGCTCGTTGGTCGGTACGCGCACTACCGGCGCGCTGGCGCTGCCTTTCAGCGCCATCAATTGCGGGATAAACGTCGATATGTCGTTCGGTGCGTGTTCGCCGTCCAGCACCAGCCAGTCAAAACCCGCCAGACCTAAAACTTCGGTACTGATTGGGCTGGCTAATGCAGACCAGCAGCCAATCTGAATCTGTTGCGCCGCGAGAGCCGCTTTAAACTTATTCGGAAAAATCGTGTTATTCATCGCTTACACCTTTGTTTATTTCTGCAATTCCATACGTTTAATGTCACCGACAATAAACAGGTAGCAAACCATTGCCATCAGCGCCGAGCACCCTACAAACATCAGCGCAGCATTAAATGAGTGCAGCTCGCTCACCAGATACCCAATCACCAGCGGGGTGACGATGGAAGCCACATTGCCAAATACGTTAAATACCCCACCGCACAGACCGACAATCTCTTTCGGCGCAGTATCGGAAATCACCGGCCACCCCAGCGCTCCGAAGCCTTTACCGAAGAACGCCAGCGCCATCAGCGCCACCACCAGGGTGGTGTTATCGGTGTAGTTACACAGAATAATGGTCGAGGCGAGCAGCATTCCGAGCACAATCGGCAGCTTACGTGCCAGAGTGATGCTGAAGCCACGTTTAATCAGATAATCAGAGAACACGCCGCCGAGTACGCCACCGGCAAATCCGCACAGCGCAGGAATCGAAGCCACCAGGCCCACTTTCAGGATCGACATGCCTTTTTCCTGTACCAGGTAAATCGGGAACCAGGTGAGGAAAAACCAGGTAATTGTGTTGATAAAATACTGTCCGAAGAACACGCCGAGCATCATACGGTTAGTGAGCAACTGCTTGATATAATGCAATTTAGGACCGCCTGACTTCACATCACCCGGCTTTTTATGGTCCATATCCACGACCGCGCCGTTTTCAGAGATAAACTTCAGCTCTTCTTGCGACATACGCGGGTGATCGGTTGGGTTATGAATAAACTTTACCCACAGCCCGGTGAGCACAAAACCAATCACGCCCATCACGGTAAAGACATGTTCCCAGCCCCAGGCGAAGGTCAGCCAGCCCAGCAGCGGCGAAAACAGCGCCAGAGAGAAATACTGTGCGGAGTTAAAAATTGCGGACGCCGTACCGCGCTCTTTCGTCGGGAACCAGGCCGCCACGATCCGGGCATTCGCCGGGAAGGACGGCGCTTCCGAGAAGCCCAGCATAAAGCGCATGATGAACATTGAAATACCCGCCCAGGCCAGCGGGAACATGTCGACAAAGCCCTGCAGGAAGGTAAACAGCGACCAGAAGAACAGGCTGTAGGTATAGACTTTCTTTGAACCGAACTTATCCAGCAGCCAGCCGCCGGGGATTTGCATTAACAGGTAAGCCCAGCCGAAAGCGGAGAAAATGTACCCCATTGAGATGGCACTGAGCTGTAACTCTTTCGCCACTTCCGTGCCGGCAATTGACAGCGTTGCACGGTCCGCATAGTTAACGGCTGTAACGATAAATATTATCAGCAATATTAAGTAACGGGTGTGCGTACCTTTCTTTTTCTCGACAACTGTATCCAGAATCATTCTAATTACCTCGGGCACATTAAATTTTTATTATTATTGGGTAGATATTCCTGGTGATAAATTACTGATAATAAGAACGCATAATAATTTATCAGACGCTATGAAACCGTGATTTAGTATAATCAGCAGCGCCATGTTAATCATTGTGCAAGCGCTCATTAAACATGCGTCATTAAAATAATGTTTTGGGCATATGCACACATGCATGGGCGCTAATGCACACATTTACGTATTGCTACCCCTGGTGGGGCGGCCTTGCTGAGTTTAAGTGATCATCATCACATTCTTGGCGATAAACTCCTGACATTCTTATTTCACGATACCGAATCTTTATTACTTATAATTAGATTCAAAATATAAATATCCACACTATTATCACCACCTTGTTGGAGAATACTGGACAATGGCCGACATCGAAATCAGACAAGAATCGCCAACGGCGTTTTATATTAAAGTTCACGAAACAGATAATGTGGCGATAATTGTCAATGACAATGGTCTGAAAGCTGGGACGCGTTTTCCAGACGGACTGGAACTCATTGAACATATTCCCCAGGGACATAAAGTGGCGCTCCTGGATATTCCTGTTCGCGGCGAAATCGTGCGTTATGGCGAAGTGATAGGCTATGCCGTTCGCGATATCCCACGCGGCAGTTGGATTGATGAATCAATGGTTGAGCTACCCAAGGCCCCGC
>NZ_SZWS01000024.1:90081-96584 GCF_005281245.1 Citrobacter sp. wls826 | reverse complement strand
GAGACGCTGCCGCTGGCAACCAAAGTGCCAGAGCCGCTGCCGCCTCTTGAGGGTTACACCTTCGAAGGTTATCGCAATGCGGACGGTAGTGTCGGCACCAAGAATTTGCTCGGTATTTCCACCAGCGTGCACTGCGTGGCGGGCGTGGTGGATTATGTGGTGAAAATCATTGAGCGCGATCTGCTGCCCAAATACCCGAACGTTGACGGCGTGGTCGGACTCAATCATCTGTACGGCTGCGGCGTGGCGATTAATGCCCCAGCCGCCATCGTGCCGATTCGTACCATTCACAATATTGCGCTAAACCCGAACTTTGGCGGTGAAGTGATGGTCATTGGCCTCGGCTGCGAAAAACTGCAGCCCGAGCGCCTGCTGGAAGGCACGCACGATGTGAAAAGTATTCCGGTCGACAGCGCCAGCATCGTCAGCCTGCAGGATGAAAAACACGTTGGCTTTCAATCGATGGTTGCCGATATTTTGCAGGTGGCCGAACGCCATCTGGCAAAACTCAATCAACGCCAGCGTGAAACCTGCCCGGCGTCAGAACTGGTGGTCGGCATGCAGTGCGGCGGCAGCGATGCGTTTTCAGGCGTGACGGCCAACCCGGCGGTCGGTTATGCCTCCGACCTGTTAGTACGCTGCGGCGCCACTGTAATGTTCTCTGAGGTTACCGAAGTGCGCGATGCCATCCATCTTCTGACCCCACGTGCGATTAACGAAGAAGTAGGTAAACGCCTGCTTGAAGAGATGGCCTGGTACGATAACTACCTTGATATGGGCAAAACGGATCGCAGCGCCAACCCTTCTCCAGGCAACAAGAAAGGCGGTCTGGCAAACGTGGTGGAAAAAGCGCTGGGTTCTATTGCCAAGTCTGGCAAGAGCGCGATTGTCGAAGTCTTGTCGCCGGGCCAACGCCCAACCAAACGTGGCCTGATTTACGCGGCTACACCCGCCAGTGATTTTGTCTGCGGTACGCAGCAGGTCGCTTCCGGGATCACCGTGCAGGTGTTCACCACCGGTCGCGGTACGCCGTACGGCCTGATGGCCGTGCCGGTGATAAAAATGGCGACCCGTACTGAGCTGGCCAACCGTTGGTTTGACCTGATGGACATCAACGCAGGCACCATCGCCACCGGGGAAGAAACCATTGAAGACGTGGGTCTGAAACTGTTCGAGTTTATTCTCGACGTCGCCAGCGGGCGTAAGAAAACCTTCTCGGATCAATGGGGACTGCATAACCAACTGGCGGTGTTTAACCCGGCGCCAGTGACCTGATTCCTGAAAGCTAAATTCGATTACAGGTCGGGGAGTTCGCAAACTTCCCGACTTTTTTATCAGATACTCACCAGAACAACCTCAATCCCATGTTTACGTAAACCTTCCAGACTATCCTCTGGAATACCTTCATCAACAATAATCATATCAATCCGCTGGGTATCAATGATCTTATGCAGGCTGGAGCGGTTAAACTTCGTCGAGTCAGTAACGACAATGATACGCTCAGCCACTTCACACATCCGACGGTTGAGACGCGCTTCATCTTCGTTGTGTGTGCTAACACCACGCTCTAAATCGATGGCATCAACGCCAAGAAACAGCATGTCGAAGTGATAATTTTGTAGCGATTGCTCTGCCTGATCGCCATAAAATGATTGCGACTGACGACGCAAATGGCCGCCGGTCATCAGCAGCTCAACCCCTTCGGCTTCCAGTAACGCATTGGCGACATTCATACCGTTAGTCATAGCAATGACGTTGGTTTGCTGGCGCATCAGGCGGGCAATTTCATACGTCGTGGTACCGGAGTCGAGAATCACGCGGTGCCCCGGTTTGATCAACTCCGCGGCGGCTCTGGCAATACTGCGTTTTACCGCCGTATTGAGTGAGCTCTTATCTTCAACAGAAGGCTCCACAACAAGCGCATTGCTTTCGCAAATCAGTGCTCCACCATAGGCGCGTACCGCAATCCCCTGTTTTTCCAGAAAGGCGAGGTCGTTACGAATAGTGACCGTGGAGACGCCAAAAAATAAAGAAAGATCGTTAACCTGAACGCTTCCCTGCTGCCGTAATCGCTGGATGATCTGCTCACGTCTTTCGCTAGTGCCGATAACGCGCTTGTCTGCAGAGGACTCGGTGTTACTCATATGAAATCCTTTAGTTGAATCTTTCGTTTTATTTCGTTTTGTCTATTAACGCCTTTCTTTTACGTGAATGCAAGCCCCGTAAACGGGTAAGAGCCAGACAGACTTACGCTGAAACCTTTCATTGCGTTTCTTTTGTGAAACAGATCGGAAAACCATTATCTTTCGTTTTATTTTTATACCACCATGATGCAGTATTAAATGAAACAAAACGAAAGAATGATGTCGCAGTTATCTGACCTGGAGAGGAAAGTGAAACATCTAACTAAAATGGTCGAGCAGCATAAATGGGGGAAGGCAAACGGGATTTATGCCGTTTGTTCCGCACATCCAATCGTACTGGAAGCCGCAATACGCTACGCCCATGCCAATCATACACCGCTGTTGATCGAAGCAACCTCTAATCAGGTTGACCAGTTTGGCGGCTATACGGGGATGACTCCAGCCGATTTTCGCAGTTTTGTCTGCCGTTTAGCCGACTCGCTTAATTTTTCTCAGGATATGCTGATTTTCGGCGGGGACCATCTTGGGCCAAACCGTTGGCAAAATCTGCCAGCAGAAGAGGCAATGGCCAACGCTGACGATCTGATCAAGAGTTATGTCGCCGCAGGCTTTAAAAAGATCCACCTCGATTGCAGCATGTCGTGTACTAACGACCCGGTTCCCCTGACTGATGAAATCGTCGCCGAGCGCGCCGCACGCCTGGCAAAAGTAGCCGAAGAAACCTGTATGGCACATTTTGGTGAGTCTGACCTGGTCTATGTGATCGGCACAGAAGTTCCGGTTCCTGGTGGCGCTCACGAAGCGTTAACCGAACTGGCGGTAACAACGCCGGATGCCGCACGTGCAACGTTACAGGCCCATTATCACGCCTTTGAAAAGCGCGGGCTGGAAGGTATCTGGCCGCGTATTATCGCCCTGGTGGTACAACCTGGCGTTGAATTCGACCACACACACATCATTGATTATCAACCGCAGAAAGCCGTGGCACTCAGCAAAATGGTGGAAGACTACGACACGCTGGTTTTTGAAGCGCATTCTACCGATTACCAAACGCCACAGTCCTTGCGCCAACTGGTGATGGATCACTTCGCCATTCTGAAAGTGGGACCCGCGCTGACATTCGCCCTGCGCGAAGCACTGTTTTCGTTAGCCGCTATTGAAGAAGAATTGCTGCCAGCAAAAGCCAGTTCAGGCCTGCGACATGTGCTGGAAAGCGTGATGCTTGATCGACCAGAATACTGGCAGAGCCACTATCACGGCGATGGCAACGCGCGCCGTTTGGCCCGCGGTTATAGCTACTCCGATCGGGTTCGTTACTACTGGCCGGACAACCAGATTGATGAAGCATTCGAACGTCTGGTGCGTAATCTGGCGGATGACCCCATTCCACTGCCGCTAATTAGCCAGTATTTACCCTTGCAGTACGTAAAAGTGCGCGGGGGAGATCTCAGCGCCACACCGCGAGAACTCATCATTAACCATATTCAGGACATACTGCAGCAATATCACTGCGCCTGCCTGGGTGCTCCAGATCGTAACGAATAACAAAAAAGAGAAAAATACCATGCCAAACATTGTATTAAGTCGCATTGATGAACGTCTGATTCACGGTCAGGTTGGTGTGCAATGGGTCGGATTTGCGGGGGCAAATCTGGTGCTGGTCGCTAACGATGAAGTGGCTGAAGACCCAGTACAGCAAAACCTGATGGAAATGGTACTGGCAGAAGGGATCGCCGTACGCTTCTGGTCACTACAAAAAGTGATCGACAATATTCACCGTGCCGCCGATCGCCAGAAAATTCTGCTGGTTTGCAAATCGCCTGCGGATTTCTTCCGTCTGGTTGAAGGCGGTGTTCCTGTTAACCGTATCAACGTTGGCAATATGCACTATGCCAACGGCAAGCAACAAATCGCCAAAACGGTTTCTGTAGACGCTGCCGATATTACGGCGTTCAACGGGCTAAAAGCCGCTGGGGTGGAGTGCTTCGTTCAGGGCGTTCCAACAGAAGCCGCCCAGGACCTCTATAAACTTCTCTGAGGTATTCACAATGGAAATTAGTCTGTTGCAGGCTTTTGCGTTGGGTATTCTCGCCTTTATTGCAGGCCTGGATATGTTCAACGGGTTAACGCACATGCACCGCCCGGTTGTTCTCGGGCCGCTGGTCGGCCTGATTCTGGGCGATCTGCATACCGGTATTTTGACAGGTGGTACGCTGGAACTGGTGTGGATGGGCCTGGCCCCGCTGGCTGGAGCTCAGCCACCAAACGTGATTATCGGCACTATCGTGGGAACCACGTTTGCCATAACGACAGGAGTAAAACCCGAAGTTGCCGTAGGAGTGGCGGTACCGTTCGCCGTAGCGGTACAGATGGGGATTACCTTCCTGTTCTCTGTGATGTCAGGGGTGATGGCTCGGTGCGATCGCATGGCAGCAAATGCCGATACCGCAGGAATTGAGCGGGTCAACTATTTGGCGTTGCTGGCGCTGGGGACCTTCTATTTTTTATGCGCGTTCCTGCCGATTTACTTTGGTGCGGAACATGCCAAAACCGCTATAGATGTTCTGCCGACTCGTCTGATTGACGGCCTCGGCGTGGCAGGCGGCATCATGCCAGCTATCGGCTTCGCCGTACTGCTGAAAATCATGATGAAAAACGTCTATATCCCCTACTTCATCCTGGGTTTTGTAGCCGCAGCCTGGCTCAAACTCCCTGTGCTGGCGATCGCAGCAGCAGCACTGGCAATGGCGCTGATCGATTTTCTGCGTAAATCACCTGAACCTACAGCTCCCGCAGCACAAAAAGAGGAATTCGAAGATGGCATCTAATCAAACGGCTCTGCCGAACGTTTCCGAAACCGAAGAAACGCTGCTGTCCGGCACCAATGAAAACGTCTACGAAGACCAGAATATCGGTGCCGAGCTGACGAAAAAAGATATCAACCGTGTTGCCTGGCGTTCAATGTTATTACAAGCCTCTTTTAACTACGAACGTATGCAGGCATCAGGATGGTTGTACGGCCTGTTACCTGCACTGAAAAAGATCCATACCAACAAGCGCGATCTGGCGCGTTCGATGAAAGGCCATATGGGCTTCTTCAACACGCACCCGTTCCTGGTCACGTTTGTTATCGGGATTATCCTTGCGATGGAACGCTCCAAGCAGGATGTAAACAGTATTCAAAGCACCAAGATTGCCGTAGGCGCTCCACTTGGCGGTATCGGTGATGCCATGTTCTGGTTAACGTTATTGCCTATTTGCGGTGGTATCGGGGCCAGTCTGGCGCTGCAAGGTTCTATTCTTGGCGCAGTTGTCTTTATTGTTATGTTTAACGTGGTTCATCTTGGTCTGCGCTTTGGGCTAGCACACTATGCTTATCGAATGGGCGTTGCTGCCATCCCGCTAATTAAAGCTAACACCAAAAAGGTTGGACATGCTGCATCCATCGTTGGGATGACGGTGATCGGCGCGCTGGTAGCGACCTATGTTCGCCTGAGCACTACGCTGGAAATTACTGCTGGCGACGCGGTTGTGAAACTGCAAACAGACGTTATAGACAAATTGATGCCAGCATTTTTACCGCTGGTCTACACATTGACTATGTTCTGGCTGGTCCGGCGTGGCTGGAGTCCTCTTCGTCTTATCGCCATTACCGTGGTGCTTGGCGTCGTAGGTAAGTTCTGTCACTTCCTGTAAATATAAGGGGTTGTAGATGTTAGGTATTATTTTGACGGGCCATGGCGGGTTTGCCAGCGGAATGGAAAAAGCGATGAAACAGATTTTGGGTGAACAGACTCAGTTCATCGCCATCGACTTTCCGGAAACCTCAACCACGGCCTTACTCACCTCGCAACTTGAACAGGCAGTGAGTGAACTGGATGCTCAGCAAGACATCGTGTTTCTAACAGACCTGTTGGGCGGGACGCCATTTCGCGTAGCTTCCACACTGGCCATGCAAAGGCAAGGTACTGAAGTGATCACCGGTACCAATCTACAACTGCTACTGGAGATGGTGCTGGAGCGCGACGGCCTGAGCAGCGAAGCGTTTCGTGTGCAGGCGTTGGAGTGCGGACACAGGGGTTTAACCAGTCTGGTGGACGAGCTGGGACGCTGTCGCGAGGAAAACCCCGTTGAGGAAGGGATATGACAAAGCGATTGCGCGCCAGGCGTCTACTAACCGAACAGGGATGGCTGGATGATCATCAATTACATATTAAAGACGGTATCATTGCAGCAATAGAGCCAATCCCATCCGGTGTTATGGAGCGCGACGCTGAACTGCTTTGTCCAGCTTACATTGATACCCACGTACACGGTGGTGCGGGCGTCGATGTTATGGATGAGGCACCGGATACGCTC
>NZ_SZWS01000024.1:55579-90013 GCF_005281245.1 Citrobacter sp. wls826 | reverse complement strand
AAGGGGTAGCCAACTGGCTACCCACTACCGTCACCGCTCCACTACCGGATATTCACAATGCGCTGGAGCGTATTGCCCGTCGCTACCATTGCGGCGGGCCTGGCGCACAGGTGCTGGGCAGTTATCTTGAAGGCCCATATTTTACGCCGCAGAACAAAGGGGCGCACCCGCCTGAGCTTTTCAGGGAACTGGAGCTCAGTGAACTGGCTGAACTGATTACGGTTTCCCAGCACACATTGCGCGTCGTTGCGCTGGCACCAGAAAAAACTGGCGCATTGCAGGCTATCGAATATCTGAAGCGGCGCAACGTCCGAGTGATGCTGGGCCACAGCGCAGCCAACTGGGAACAAACCCGCGCGGCCTTTGATGCAGGTGCTGACGGATTAGTTCACTGCTATAACGGTATGACTGGCTTACATCACCGGGAGCCCGGTATGGTTGGCGCAGGGTTAACCGACCCTCGCGCCTGGCTGGAGCTTATCGCTGACGGACACCATGTCCACCCGGCGGCCATGAAGCTGTGCTGCTGTTGCGCGAAAGAGAGACTGGTGCTGATCACAGATGCCATGCAGGCAGCAGGAATGCCTGACGGGCGCTATTCGCTCTGCGGTGAGCAAGTGGAAATGCGCAGCGGAATTGTGCGTACCACGTCCGGTGGCCTGGCTGGCAGCACGCTCTCGGTTGATGCAGCCGTACGAAATATGATCGAGTTCACCGGGATAACGGCAGAAGAGGCAATTCATATGGCCTCTCTCCACCCTGCACGTCTGTTGGGAATCGATCGCCAACTGGGATCGTTAGCAGTGGGTAAACGTGCCGACGCGATCGCGCTTAATAGCGGGCTGCATTTACAACAGATCTGGATTCAGGGTCAGGCTCTCCCCCTTTGACCTTTCATTTTGTCTTGTGTTGGCCTGCGAACCTTGATCGTAAGGCCTTTCTTTTCCTTTCGCTTAAGGAAATACTCAACCACCTTATAACAACTCTTATCTTTATAGATCAATAAGATAATTACATCCTTCGCTCTCACGATCACAATTTTCGTTTTATTTCATTTCATCTTATTGACCTTTCGATTTCTTTTCTATAGATTTTAATTAATAGATTATATGAGCAAGTGAAACGAAACGAAAGATAGCGATATTTTCGCCAGCGTCTTATGTGGATTTTACAAGACTAAGGACTTAAGTTATGCCAGAAACCTATACCCCTGTTACTGCGGTAACGGGCACCTGGACCGAAGAAGAGATCCGTCAACAACCTGCCAGTTGGATCCGTTCTCTCACCAATATCGACAATATTCGATCCGCCATTGATAGCTTTCTTGCGCCATTGTTGCGCAAAAACGATCTGCGGATCGTACTAACCGGGGCCGGGACCTCAGCATTCATTGGCGACATCATCGCCCCGTGGCTGGCAAGCTACACCGGAAAAAACATCACTGCCGTTCCGACCACTGACCTGGTCACCAATCCGATGGATTATCTGAATCCCGCACATCCACTGCTGCTAGTTTCTTTCGCTCGCTCAGGTAACAGCCCAGAAAGCGTTGCTGCAGTAGAACTGGCTAATCAGTTTGTATCTGAGTGTTATCACCTGCCAATCACCTGTAACGAAGCTGGTTGCCTGTATCAAAACGCAGTCGCAAGCGACAATGCCTTTGCTCTGTTAATGCCCGCAGAGACACATGACCGTGGTTTTGCCATGACCAGCAGCATTACCACCATGATGGCCAGTTGCCTGGCAGTATTCGCCCCAGAGAAAATCAATAGTCAGACCTTCCACGACGTAGCCGATCGGTGCCAGGCGATCCTGACTTCACTGGGCGATTTCAGCGACGGTGTGTTCGGCAATGATCCGTGGAAACGGATCGTCTACCTTGGTAGCGGTGGATTACAGGGAGCTGCGCGTGAATCGGCACTGAAAGTTCTGGAACTGACTGCGGGTAAACTGGCTGCATTTTATGACTCCCCGACCGGCTTTCGTCACGGTCCAAAGTCGCTGGTTGATAACGAAACGCTGGTAGTGGTTTTTGTTTCCAGCCACCCCTATACACGTCAGTACGATCTCGATCTATTGGCAGAGTTACGCCGCGATCGTCAGGCGCTACGAGTTGTCGCAATTGCCGCACAAACCCATGAAGTGATTGAAGCTGGCCCACATATTCTGCTGCCGCCAGCACGCTCTTTCATTGATATGGAATTAGCGTTCTGCTTCCTGATTTACGCCCAGGTCTTTGCTTTGACGCAATCCATTAACATCGGCAATACACCGGATACGCCTTCTGCCAGCGGCACTGTGAACCGCGTTGTACAGGGCGTTGTTATTCATCCCTGGAACGCCTAAAAGGATCGTTATATGAGCATTATTTCCACAAAATATCTCCTGCTGGATGCACAAAAAAAAGGCTACGCCGTCCCCGCCTTCAACATTCACAACGCCGAGACGATCCAGGCGATCCTTGAAGTATGCAATGAAATGCGATCGCCCGTGATCCTCGCCGGAACCCCAGGTACCTTTAAGCATATTGCACTGGAAGAGATCTATGCACTGTGCAGCGCTTATTCCACCAGCTACGACATGCCGCTGGCGTTACATCTCGATCATCATGAGTCTCTGGACGATATTCGCCGCAAAGTAAATGCAGGAGTACGCAGCGCAATGATCGACGGCAGCCATTTCCCGTTTGAAGAAAACGTGAAACTGGTTAAATCCGTCGTAGATTTTTGCCATGCCAAAGATTGCAGCGTCGAAGCAGAGTTAGGTCGCCTCGGCGGTGTTGAAGATGACATGAGCGTGGATGCCGAAAGTGCCTTCCTCACCGATCCACAAGAAGCCAAACAGTTTGTTGAGCGTACCGGCGTAGACAGCCTTGCAGTCGCCATTGGTACGGCTCACGGCCTCTACACCAAAACGCCTAAAATCGATTTCCAACGGCTGGGTGAAATTCGTGAAGTAGTCGACGTTCCACTGGTACTACATGGCGCAAGCGATGTCCCTGACGAATACGTCCGCCGCACGATCGAACTTGGTGTGTGCAAAGTTAACGTTGCTACCGAGCTGAAGATTGCCTTTGCCGATGCAGTCAAAGCGTGGTTTGCGGAAAATCCACAAGGTAATGATCCCCGTTATTATATGCGGGTCGGTATGGATGCGATGAAAGAAGTGGTGCGTAGCAAAGTTAATGTATGCGGCTCAGCAAACAAATTGATGGCTGTCCGCGAATTATCGTGACCATCGTTATATTTCTTTTTTATTCTTGAGTGCTATCTGCATAATGTCTTTTAGCACTCATTATTCGAATAATAGAGATATATAGCGTTTAAATTACGCTGAATAAATTCACAAACTTGATACTGCAATAATAATATATTTCAATAATCTATGTAATTCAATCTTTTTATGGTGAGGATTAAAATATGAGTGGTCCAAAAATTCTGTTAACCCGCATTGATAACCGATTAGTACATGGACAGGTTGGTGTCACATGGACATCCACAATTGGTGCTAACTTGTTGGTCGTTATTGATGATGACGTTGCTCAAGATGAGATTCAGCAGAAATTAATGAGCATCACTGCTGAAACTTACGGTTTTGGCATCCGCTTTTTTTCCATAGATAAAACCATAAACGTTATCGGTAAGGCCGCACCACATCAGAAAATTTTTCTTATTTGTCGGACGCCACAAACAGTAAGAAGATTGCTCGAAGGAGGTATTCAACTGAACGATGTCAATGTGGGTAACATGCATTTCTCTGAAGGCAAAAAACAGATAAGCAGCAAAGTTTACGTTAATGAACAAGATCTTGATGACCTGCATTTTATAAAAAAACAGGGTGTTCATATTTTTATTCAGGATGTCCCTGGAGATCAAAAAGAACAGATTCCTGATTAAAAGGCTAAACAACTTTTTCATAATAAAAGGATTTATTTTCTTGAGGTGATATATATGCATGAAATAACCCTTATTCAGGGTATATCCCTGGCTGCATTAGTTTTCTTTCTTGGAATCGACTTTTGGCTGGAAGCCTTGTTTTTATTCAGACCGATTATTGTATGTACTTTAACCGGCGCTATTCTGGGTGATATTCATATTGGCCTAATAACAGGTGGTTTGACCGAGCTGGCATTTGCTGGCCTAACCCCCGCAGGAGGCGTACAGCCACCCAATCCAATAATGGCCGGTTTAATGACCACTGTTATCGCATGGTCTACCGGCGTGGATGCCAAAACAGCCATCGGTCTTGGTTTGCCCTTCAGCCTTCTAATGCAATACGTAATATTGTTCTTTTACTCAGCATTCTCTCTGTTTATGGCAAAAGCCGATAACTGTGCGAGAGAAGCAAACACAAGCGCATTTACGCGTCTGAACTGGCTGACAACACTGATTGTTGCTTCTTCATACGCCATCATCGCCTTCCTGTGTACGTATCTGGCACAGGGCGCTATGCAGTCACTGGTAAAAGCCATGCCCGCCTGGTTAACACATGGATTTGAAGTGGCGGGGGGCATTTTGCCTGCTGTTGGTTTTGGTTTGTTGCTCCGCGTGATGTTCAAAGCACAGTACATACCTTACCTGATTGCTGGCTTCCTCTTCGTCTGCTACATCCAGGTTAACAACCTACTGCCCGTCGCCGTATTGGGCGCAGGCTTCGCCGTATATGAATTTTTCAATGCGAAAGCCAAACAGCAGGCTCAACTTGCCACTAATAAAAACAATGAAGAAGAGGACTATAGCAATGGGATCTGAAATCAGTAAAAAAGACATTACTCGCCTTGGCTTTCGCTCGTCATTTCTTCAGGCCAGCTTTAACTATGAAAGGATGCAGGCAGGTGGTTTTACCTGGGCTATGCTCCCGGTACTAAAAAAAATTTATAAGGATGATAAAGCCGGTCTAAGCGCGGCGATGAAAGACCATTTAGAATTTATCAATACCCATCCTAATCTGGTCGGTTTTCTAATGGGATTATTGATCTCAATGGAAGAAAAGAGGGAAAACCGCGACACAATTAAAGGCTTGAAAGTGGCGCTATTTGGACCTATCGCCGGGATCGGCGATGCCATTTTCTGGTTCACCTTACTGCCTATTATGGCGGGGATCTGTTCATCTTTCGCCAGCCAGGGAAACATACTGGGACCAATTTTGTTTTTCGCCGTTTATTTGATGATCTTTTTCTTGCGCGTCGGCTGGACGCATGTCGGTTACTCGGTAGGTGTTAAAGCTATCGACAAAGTACGAGAAAATTCGCAGATGATCGCCCGCTCAGCAACGATCCTCGGGATCACAGTTATTGGCGGGCTTATCGCATCCTATGTGCACATTAACGTTGTAACTTCTTTTGCAATCGACAGTACCCACAGCGTGGCATTACAGCAGGATTTTTTCGATAAAGTATTCCCGAATATTTTACCGATGGGCTACACGTTACTGATGTACTACCTGTTGCGGGTGAAAAAAGCACATCCAGTACTGTTAATCGGCGTGACGTTTGTACTGTCAATTATCTCTTCAGCACTCGGCATACTTTAAACGAAATAAGGGTGAAGCAGCCTGCAACACCCTACTTCAAAAGGACTCGAAAAATGCAATATATTCAGTATTGCGACAATTATGACGTATTGAGCGATCGCGCCAGCGAACAGTTAATTACGCTGATACAGAATAAACCTGATGCAACCATCTGTCTGGCAACAGGAGGCACCCCCCTTCTCACATATCGCTACTTTGTCGAGAAAATTAACCAACGTAATATCGATTTTAATCGAGTGGTTTTCGTGAAATTGGATGAGTGGGTCGGTATTCCGTTGAACTCTCCTGCAACGTGTGAATCTTTCCTGCAACAACACATCGCTCAACCGCTGGGTTTACGAGCTGAACAGTTGGTTGGTTTTCAATCTGAAAATGTTAACGAGCAGGAATGCGAGCGCATCACAGAGATTATTGCCAGCCGAGGCGGCCTCGATTTATGTCTGCTCGGAATAGGCAAAAATGGCCATTTGGGATTGAATGAACCCACAGAGCTCCTGGAGCCATTTTGCCATATCAGCGTACTTGAGGAGAAAACGCGCCATCATGACATGTTAAAAACAGCTGGTAGTCGTGTGACTCACGGCATTACGCTGGGATTGAAAGACATCCTGAATGCAAAAGAGATTTTGTTGCTGATAGCAGGTGAAGGGAAGCACGATGCGGTAGAAAAATACCTAGCCGCCTCCGTTACTACTACTATTCCTGCTTCATTTTTATGGTTGCACCGCAATGTCAGTTGCCTGATTGACGGCTCACAATATCCTGATAAATAAAATTTACAGCAACCGCCACATCCCCCTGACGCAGCAACGCGTTGCAGTTTGCCTTTTAACTGCAACGCTTTCAGCGATTTCTTCCGACATTTCTTCCGACATTTCTTCCGACAAGCCGGTGATTAATCCAGGCCTTCTTACTCCCCCTGCTGTTCCAGCGCGTACTTATACAGCGCATTCTTCTTCACGCCGTGGATCTCAGCGGCCAGTGCGGCGGCCTTTTTCAGCGGCAGCTCTGCCTGCAATAAGGCCAACGTACGCAGCGCATCAGCCGGAAGGTCGTCTTCTTGCGCTTTGTGTCCTTCGACAATCAGCACCATTTCGCCTTTACGACGGTTTTCATCTTCCTTGACCCACGCCAGCAGTTCGCCGACCGGCGCACCGTGAATGGTTTCCCAGGTTTTGGTCAACTCACGCGCCAACACCACGTAGCGGGATTCGCCCCAGACGGCAACCATGTCTTCCAGGCTATCCAGCAAACGGTGGGTGGATTCATAAAAAATAAGCGTACGCGGTTCAGCCTCAATGGCTTTCATCGCATCACGACGCCCTTTCGATTTGGCAGGCAGAAAACCTTCATAGCAAAAGCGGTCTGAAGGCAGACCTGCAGCGCTCAGGGCAGCAATCGCCGCGCAAGGGCCTGGCAGGGGAACAACGCGGATCCCTGCTTCGCGACAGGTCCGTACCAGATGGTAACCAGGATCGTTAATCAGCGGCGTTCCGGCATCGGAAACCAGCGCAATGTTTTGCCCTTCTTTAAGCTTCGCCACCAGCGTTTCGGCCTTTTGCTGCTCGTTGTGATCATGTAAAGCGAACAAACGCGCGTTAATCGCGAAGTGTTGTAACAAGAGTCCTGTATGACGAGTGTCTTCAGCGGCAATCAAATCAACGGCTTGTAAAACTTCGAGCGCTCGTTGGGTAATATCAGCCAAATTTCCTATAGGAGTAGGTACAATAAAGAGTTGGCCTTGAGAATTATCCGCCGATTCGTGTTGTTTCATTGTGTCGTCCGTATTGCCGATTTAATATTGAGCATTGAGTAAAAAAATATCACTGGATACAGTATGGTACCCTCAACATTTTCTCGTTTGAAAGCCGCACGCGCGCTACCAGTCATTCTGGCTGCACTGATTTTCGCAGGCTGTGGCACCCAGGCGCCAGACCAGAGTGCAGCCCATATGCAGGGCACTGCGCAGGCTGATTCCGGCTTTTATCTGCAACAAATGCAGCAAAGCTCAGATGATAGCAAGACCAACTGGCAATTACTCGCCATTCGTGCACTGCTGAAAGAAGGCAAGAGCCAACAGGCTTTCGAGCTGTTCAACCAGCTACCACAGAAGCTAAGCGATACCCAGCGTCGTGAGCAGTCACTGCTGGCCGTCGAAATTAAGCTCGCGCAGAAAGATGTCGCTGGCGCACAGGCCCTGCTGGATAAGCTAACCCCCGCCGATTTTGATCAAAACCAGCAGGCGAGATACTGGCAGGCGCAAATCGACGTCAACCAGGGTCGTCCATCGCTGACGCTACTTCGCGCCCTGATCGCCCAGGAACCGCTGCTGGCCGCGAACGCTAAGCAGAAAAACATGGATGCCACCTGGCAGGCGCTGTCATCCATGACCCAGGAGCAAGCGCAGACGCTGGTCATCAATGCGGATGAAAACGTGCTGCAAGGCTGGTTAGATCTCCAGCGCGTCTGGTTCGATAACCGTAACGATCCAGACATGATGAAAGCCGGTATTGCTGACTGGCAGAAACGTTATCCACAAAACCCGGGGGCAAAACTGTTGCCAACGCAGTTGGTTAACGTGCAGAGCTTTAAACCCGCTTCCACCAGCAAAATTGCTCTGCTGCTGCCGCTGAACGGTCAGGCCGCTGTATTTGGCCGTACTATTCAGCAAGGCTTTGAAGCTGCGAAAAATATGGGTACTCAACCCGTAGCGGACCCTGCTGTTGCCGCGCCTGCTGCGGATACAGCGGCTGCGACGACCACGGAACAGCCGCAAACGACTGACGGTGTTGCCAGCCCGGCTCAGGCGTCAGTAAGCGATCTGACCAACGAGACGCCAGCACAGCCAGAAGCTACAGCTCCACAACCAACAGCGCCTGCGCAGCCAACAACCGCCAGCGCACCAGCGAATCCGTCCGCGGAGCTGAAAATCTACGACACGTCATCACAGCCGCTGAATCAGATCCTGACTCAGGTTCAGCAGGATGGCGCCAGCATCGTGGTTGGCCCACTGTTGAAGAACAATGTTGAAGAGCTGATGAAAAGCAACACGCCATTAAACGTCCTGGCGCTTAATCAGCCGGAGTCGGTGAAAAACCTGCCGAACGTCTGCTACTTCGCTCTGTCGCCAGAAGATGAAGCGCGCGACGCAGCACGCCACATTCGCGATCAAGGAAAGCAGACGCCGCTGTTGTTGATCCCGCGGAGTTCGTTAGGCGATCGCGTTGCCAACGCCTTTGCACAGGAGTGGCAAAAACTGGGTGGCGGCGTGGTGCTGCAGCAGAAGTTCGGCTCCACCGCTGAGCTGAAAATGGGCGTCAACGGCGGCTCGGGGATTTCCCTGACGGGCAGCCCGGTGGCCTCTTCTGTACCCGCGCAGCCTGGCGTGACGATTGGCGGTCTGACCATTCCGGCAGCACCTACCGATGCGCAAATCACCGGCGGCAGCGGTCGTGTTGATGCCGTATATATTCTGGCAACGCCGGAAGAAATTGCATTTATAAAGCCGATGATCGCCATGCGCAACGGTAGCCAGAGCGGTGCCACGCTGTACGCCAGCTCCCGTAGCGCGCAGGGAACTGCCGGCCCGGATTTCCGTCTGGAGATGGAAGGCTTGCAGTACAGCGAAATTCCGATGCTGGCAGGCGCTAACGCCCCTCTCATGCAGCAGGCGCTGGGCGCGGTTCGTAACGACTACTCGCTGGCACGTATGTACGCGATGGGCGTCGATGCCTGGTCGCTTGCCAACCACTTCTCGCAAATGCGTCAGGTGCAGGGTTTCGAAATTAACGGCAACACCGGAGCCTTAACCGCAACGCAGGATTGTGTGATTAACAGGAAGTTATCATGGCTCAAATACCAGCAAGGACAAGTCGTCCCCGCCAGTTAACGAGTAAACAGACCGGTGACGCGTGGGAATCCACCGCGCGTGACTGGCTGCAGAGCAAGGGACTGCATTTTATCGCCGCCAACGTGCGTGAGCGTGGCGGCGAAATCGACCTGATAATGCGTGAAGGCAACACCACCGTATTTGTTGAGGTTCGCTATCGGCGCTCAGCCCAGTTTGGCGGTGCAGCGGCGAGTGTGACCCGGAGCAAGCAACACAAATTATTACAGACTGCCCGCTTGTGGCTTGCGCGCCACAATGGAAGTTTTGATACTGTGGATTGCCGGTTCGATGTGTTAGCCTTCACCGGAAATGATGTTGAGTGGTTTAAGGACGCGTTCAACGACCGCTCATAGTTGAAGATTCAGAGCCTGGTTCTTAAGGATTAGCGTGTTAGATAGAATTAAAGTCTGCTTTACAGAAAGCATTCAAACTCAGATAGCTGCGGCTGAAGCACTTCCGGATGCGATCTCCCGTGCAGCCATGACGCTGGTTCAGTCCCTGCTCAATGGCAACAAAATTCTCTGTTGTGGTAATGGGACGTCCGCTGCCAACGCACAGCATTTTGCTGCCAGCATGATCAATCGTTTTGAAACAGAGCGCCCAAGTTTACCTGCGATTGCACTAAATACTGATAATGTGGTCTTAACTGCGATTGCCAACGATCGCCTGCACGACGAAGTTTATGCAAAACAAGTCCGTGCGCTGGGACATGCAGGTGATGTTCTACTGGCAATCTCTACGCGTGGTAATAGCCGCGATATCGTAAAAGCCGTTGAAGCCGCCGTGACACGCGACATGACAATTGTCGCACTGACCGGGTATGACGGAGGGGAGCTGGCCGGGTTACTGGGGCCGCAGGATGTTGAAATCCGTATCCCTTCACACCACAGCGCCCGCGTTCAGGAAATGCATATGCTGACGGTCAACTGCCTTTGCGATCTCATCGATAACACGCTTTTCCCTCACCAGGATGATTAAGGAGTACACATGAAGGCATTTTCGCCGCTTGCTGTGATTATCGCTGCCCTGCTGCTGCAAGGCTGTGTCGCTGCCGCCGTTGTCGGAACTGCTGCTGTCGGCACCAAAGCCGCGACGGATCCTCGCAGTGTAGGCACCCAGGTAGATGACGGAACCCTGGAATTACGCGTCAATACCGCGTTGTCGAAAGATGCCCAGATCAAGAAAGAGGCGCGTATCAACGTGAGCGCGTATCAGGGTAAAGTGCTGCTGGTCGGTCAGTCGCCAAATAGCGAACTGTCTGCGCGGGCAAAACAGATTGCGATGGGTGTAGAAGGTACCACTGAGGTCTTTAATGAGATCCGTCAGGGTCAGCCAATCGGCCTGGGCGATGCGTCTAACGATACCTGGATAACCACTAAAGTACGTTCCCAGTTGCTGACCAGCGATCAGGTGAAATCCTCTAACGTGAAAGTCACCACCGAAAACGGGGAAGTGTTCCTGTTGGGTCTGGTGACTGAACGTGAAGCGAAGGCTGCGGCAGACATCGCCAGCCGGGTAAGCGGCGTGAAACGCGTCACGACGGCTTTTACGTTTATTAAGTAAGACTGCTACAAATGCCGGATGGGGACGCCAGAGCGTCCTCTCCGGCATTTTATTTGGCTCTTTCGCGCAGTTCGGAAGAGGTCAGGATCGAAACGCCTTCATGTCCAGGTGCCAGTGCCTCCGCCAGCATAGCCCGGGCTACATCACGCGCCTCAATCGACTTCCAGTTCCCCGGCAGCAGCCGAAATAACGGCGCTAAAAACCTTTCATTCGCCCGCTGTTTATCCCGTTCTCCGAGTAACATTGAAGGCCGAACAATCGTCAGCCGCGGCCAATTTTGCGCGATCAGCGCCTGCTCCATTTCCCCTTTCACCCGGTTATAAAAAAACGGTGAATTGGCATTGGCACCCATCGAACTGACCACCAGCATATGCTGAGCGCCCAACCGACGCCCCGTCAGGGCCGTGTCCACCACCAGCGTATAGTCAGCATGGATAAACGCTTCTTTGCTACCCGCTTCTCGCCGGGTGGTTCCCAGACAACAAAAGACAATATCTACCGGATCGGTGACCTGCGCCAGCGCATCGGTTAGCTGCGGATCATAGGGATTATAGACGCCAGCCGTATCAGCCAGCGGTCGACGTGTCGGCGCCGTGATGGCATTGACCCGGGGTTCATTGAGCAGCATACGCAGCAAATTTCCGCCTACCAGCCCCGTTGCGCCTGTTATTAACACCTGACTCATCGCTAATCTTCCCCTGACTCTTTAATCACTCTATTAACTATAGATCACGTTGCCAGTGCATTTTTTTGCCAAAGCCCAGCGTGTTGTCCGTGAATTTGACTTCATCCAGTCGAATCTCCCATACGGGCGCTGGCAGCATTCTGGCGACCGGGAAACGGCGGTTGTAGGCGTTACGCGCGGCTTCACTCTCCTGCCCTTCAAGACGCCGGATTTCCCCTTTAAACTGTACGCCGCGAATCAGGGCGACCGTTTTGGGCTGACCATTTACCGTTCCGGCTATCGGCGCGCGCGGCCCGGACATCTGCGCATGGCGCGTTTTCTCTTCGGTCAGCACATAGAACACCATCTTCTGCGCATCAAACAGGTAAAACGCATTGGCGCACCATAATTCACCGTCATGATGTACACACCAGGTCACGACGTGCTGCTTTGCCAGCCAGCGGGTCACCGCAGTCAGTGTTTCCATTTCTGTTCTCTTTTATACTGTAGACCTGAAAATTATCACGTCGATGGTGACAATGACACCCTGGTATCTGTACCTGATCCGTACTGCGGACAACGCCTTATACACCGGAATAACCACCGATGTGCAGCGCCGCTATAAGCAGCATCAAAGTGGGAAAGGCGCGAAGGCGCTGCGCGGAAAGGGGGAACTCACGTTGGCATTTGCGGCTCAGGTCGGCGACCGTTCGCTGGCCCTGCGCTTAGAATATCGCGTCAAACAGCTTACAAAGCGGCAGAAAGAGCGCCTTGTTGAAGGCGAAGGGCTTGAGGCACTACTGAGCAGCCTGCAAACCCCCGGCGCTTAAAAACGATTGAAGTAGTCGTGGTATTCCACAAGGCCCGTCACACCCTCCAGCGCATCGTCCGCCAGGCGATGAACCTGGAACGCGCTTTCGGTGCCCGGCCAGCGGCAACGCAGGTCATGATGGGCAGCCAGCTCAAAACCAAAGCGGCTGTACAGCGCCGGATCGCCCAGCGTAACCACCGCGGCGTAACCAAACTCGTTCAGGGAATCGAGTCCTTCATAGACCAGCTGACGCGCCAGGCCCTGCCCACGGTAGTTTTCATCCACCGCGAGCGGCGCCATGCCGACCCATTGCAGATCTTCGCCCTGGACATCGACAGGGCTGAACGCGACGTAACCCACTACCTGACCTTCGTCATCGGTAGCAACCAGACCCAGCGTTATGAAACCGTCTTCACGCAGGTCGTGCACTAATTTCGCTTCCGCATCGCTCTCAAATGAACGACGCAGCAATGCATCAATACCTGGGGCATCAATGGGAATTTCAACTCGAATCAGCATGGCTCACCTACCGAAGTCTGTTTGGTTTCTGGCGACGTTTTCATTCCCGCCTCAACAAAATCCGCCAACTGCATCAGCATGACGCGCAACGCTTTAGGCATCTGATCCAGTTCGATGGCGTCCATCAGATTTTTTACATACAGCCCTAATTCTGTATCACCTTCAATCACCAGGCGACGCTGGAAGAACAGCGTATCCGGATCCTGCTTACGCGCCGCGATCATCAGGAGATCGCTGGCATCCGCGCTAAAACTCACATCCGCCTCTGCATTCTGGCTGACGATAAGTTTATCGTTCTCAACAGAGGTATACCATTTAAGGCCAATGTCACGCACATGAATGCTCAGCCAGCGACCGTCGAGAAACTCCAGCTCCCCATCGGCCAGCGCCTGACTAAACTGCCAGCTCAGGACCTGCTCCAGAACCTGGCGCTTCAGCGCAAAGGGCGTCAGTTTAACCGGTACACTCATCAGAGAAGGACCAAAATGTACTAAGCGTGAACGCAGTTTATCCAACACGAGCTTTACTCCCTGTTTCAATTATCCTGCTATTTTGCCATATCAAATAAACGACATAGCGGCATAAATCAACAATTCGCTACGAAATTGTTACCTCTTATTGGTATCACCAATACGACTTTAACTGCCTCAAATCAAAAATTGTCTCAGCAAGGTTAACTAAAATCCCTCTTCGTTAACATTTCTGCGCCCTTTACGGCGCAACGTTCAGGATAAATTATGGAGCTGCTCTGCCCTGCCGGAAACCTCCCGGCGCTTAAGGCGGCCATCGAGAACGGCGCTGATGCGGTCTACATCGGGCTGAAAGATGATACCAACGCCCGTCATTTCGCCGGCCTTAATTTTACCGAGAAAAAATTGCAGGAAGCGGTGAGTTTTGTCCATCAGCACCGCCGTAAGCTGCACATCGCGATTAACACCTTTGCGCATCCGGATGGTTACGCGCGCTGGCAACGTGCCGTAGATATGGCGGCGCAACTGGGTGCGGATGCGCTGATCCTCGCCGACCTCGCCATGCTTGAGTATGCCGCAGAGCGCTACCCGCATATTGAGCGTCATGTCTCTGTTCAGGCATCTGCAACCAATGAAGAGGCGATTAATTTCTATCATCGCAACTTTGATGTCGCCCGCGTGGTGCTGCCGCGCGTACTGTCTATTCACCAGGTGAAGCAACTCGCTCGCGTCACGCCAGTTCCCCTGGAAGTGTTCGCCTTTGGCAGTCTGTGCATTATGGCGGAAGGCCGCTGCTATCTTTCATCCTATCTGACGGGCGAGTCTCCTAATACGGTTGGCGCCTGCTCTCCTGCCCGTTTTGTTCGCTGGCAGCAGACCCAACAAGGGCTGGAATCCCGTCTTAATGAAGTGCTGATCGACCGTTATCAGGACGGAGAAAACGCCGGTTATCCGACGCTGTGTAAAGGCCGCTATCTGGTTGATGGCGAGCGCTATCATGCGCTGGAAGAACCCACCAGCCTGAATACGCTGGAGCTGCTGCCAGAACTGCTGGCGGCCAATATTGCCTCGGTAAAAATCGAAGGGCGTCAGCGTAGCCCGGCCTACGTCAGCCAGGTGGCGAAAGTGTGGCGCCAGGCGATCGACCGCTGTATGGCCGACCCGCAAAACTACGCCCCACAGGCCGCGTGGATGGAAACGCTCGGTTCAATGTCCGAAGGCACGCAGACCACGCTTGGCGCGTATCACCGTAAATGGCAGTGAGAGAAGCAATGAAATATTCCTTAGGGCCGGTGCTGTGGTACTGGCCGAAAGAAACGCTGGAAGATTTTTATCAGCAGGCCGCCACCAGCCAGGCCGACGTTATCTATCTTGGCGAAGCGGTGTGCAGTAAACGCCGCGCTACCAAAGTAGGCGACTGGATCGATATGGCGAAATCGCTCGCTGGCAGCGGTAAACAGGTGGTGCTGTCAACGCTGGCGCTGGTGCAGGCCTCCTCTGAACTGGGAGAGCTGAAGCGCTATGTCGAAAACGGCGACTTCCTGCTGGAAGCCAGCGATCTCGGCGTGGTAAACATGTGTGCCGAGCGTAAGCTGCCGTTTGTCGCCGGGCATGCGCTCAACTGCTACAACGCGGTAACCCTGCGTTTGCTGCTCAGGCAGGGCATGGTGCGCTGGTGTATGCCGGTAGAACTGTCCCGTGACTGGCTGGTCAATCTGCTTAACCAGTGTGAAGAGCTGGGTATTCGCAATCAGTTTGAAGTAGAGGTACTGAGCTACGGGCATCTGCCGCTGGCGTACTCTGCCCGCTGCTTTACCGCACGCTCTGAAGACCGTCCAAAAGACGAGTGTGAAACCTGCTGCATCAAATACCCGAATGGGCGCGATGTGCTGTCGCAGGAGAATCAGCAGGTCTTTGTCCTCAACGGCATCCAAACCATGAGCGGCTATGTTTACAACCTCGGCAACGAGCTGACATCAATGCAGGGTCTGGTTGATATTGTGCGTCTGTCCCCTTCAGGCAGCGACACGTTCGCCATGCTTGATGCCTTCCGCGCCAATGAAAATGGCACTGCCCCATTACCGCTTGCTGCCCACAGCGACTGCAACGGCTACTGGAAACGGCTGGCAGGTCTTGAACTACAGCCGTGATTAATAGCTCACTTTGTTAACAACATTCGCTAATCTTTAATGCAGTATTAAAAGATTAACCGGTAACAAAGTGAGCCGTTATGACTGACAAAACTATTCCGTTCTCGGTGCTGGATCTGGCGCCGATCCCTGAAGGATCTTCGGCAAAAGAGGCCTTCACACACTCGCTTGATCTCGCTCGACTGGCCGAAAAGCGCGGCTACCACCGCTACTGGCTGGCAGAACATCACAATATGACCGGCATCGCCAGCGCGGCGACCTCTGTGCTGATTGGCTATCTGGCGGCCAATACCACCACGCTGCATCTTGGTTCTGGCGGCGTTATGCTGCCCAACCATTCGCCGCTGGTGATCGCCGAGCAGTTCGGTACCCTGAATACGCTGTATCCGGGACGAATCGATCTCGGGCTTGGCCGCGCGCCGGGTAGCGACCAGCCGACCATGCGCGCGTTGCGCCGCCATATGAGTGGTGATATCGATAACTTCCCGCGCGACGTAGCTGAACTGGTGGACTGGTTCGACGCCCGCGATCCAAATCCTCATGTACGCCCGGTTCCCGGCTACGGCGAGCAGATCCCGGTCTGGTTATTAGGCTCCAGTCTGTACAGCGCACAGCTGGCAGCCCAGCTCGGCCTGCCATTTGCCTTCGCCTCGCACTTTGCTCCGGATATGTTGCATCAGGCGCTGCATCTGTATCGCACCCAGTTCAAGGCCTCTGAGCGGCTGGCAAAACCGTATGCGATGGTGTGCATCAACATCATTGCCGCCGACAGCAACCGCGATGCCGAATTTCTTTTCACCTCAATGCAGCAGGCGTTTGTGAAACTGCGTCGTGGCGAAACCGGCCAGCTACCGCCACCGGTAGAGAATATGCATCAGCTGTGGTCCGCTTCTGAGCAGTACGGCGTACAACAGGCGCTGAGCATGTCGCTGGTTGGTGATAAGGCGAAAGTGCGACACGGTCTCGACGCCATTTTGCGTGAAACCCAGGCCGATGAAATTATGGTTAACGGCCAGATTTTTGATCATCAGGCACGTCTACATTCGTTTGACCTGGCGATGCAGGTGAAAGAAGAGTTGGTGGGGTAATCGTTGTTTTGCCCGGTGGCATTTGGCTTACCGGGCCTACGAGATCGTATAGGCCGGATTAGGCGCAACCGCCATCCGGCACTAAAAGGTTACTGGTACACAGGCAACAAATTCACGCTCGACAGAATATGGATAACCGCGTTGCCGATACCGAATACCAGGATCAGCGCAATCATCGGCTTGCCGCCCCAGACACGGAATTTCGGGCTGCCAAAACGCTCGCGGGATTTACGGGCCAGCAGCGCCGGAACAATGGCGGCCCAGATGGTCGCGGCAAGCCCTGCATAGCCAATGGCGTACAGGAAACCGTTCGGCCACAGCAGGCCACCGACAATCGGCGGGACAAACGTCAGCAATGCCGTTTTAAAACGTCCCATTGCCGAGTCATCAAAGCCAAACAGATCCGCCAAATAGTCAAACAGACCGAGCGTGACCCCGAGGAATGAACTCGCCACCGCAAAGTTGGAGAACACCACCAGCAGCAGATCCAGACTGCGGCTGTTCAACACGCCGCTCAGCGCCTGTACCAGCACATCAATGTTACCGCCCTGCTGCGCAATACCGATAAATTCCGGACGCGGGATGTTACCCATCGTCCCCAGCAACCATACGGTATACAGCACCAGCGCCAGCAGCGTGCCGTACACCAGGCACTTCACGATGGTTTTCGGATCTTTGCCGTAGTACTTCATCAGGCTCGGGACGTTGCCGTGATAGCCGAATGAGGCCAGGCAGAACGGTAACGTCATCAGCAAGTACGGCGTATACGAAGCGTTGCTCTGCGCCACGTTAAACAGCGTAGTAGGCGTAACATGCCCCAGCAGACTGCCGAAGGTCAGGAAAAAAGTAATCACCTTCGCGCCCAGCACAATCGCCGTCATGCGGCTAACCGCTTTGGTGCTTAACCACACCACGAACGCCACCAGCAGCGCAAAACCAAGACCTGCCGCACGCGCCGGAACGTTCAGCGACATCTCCGAGAAGGTGTGATGCAGGATCGAACCGCTCGCCGAGATATACGCATAGGTAAGGATATAGAGAACGAAAGCAATCGAGATGCCGTTCACAACGTTCCAGCCTTTGCCCAGCAGATCTTTCGTGATGGTGTCAAAGCTGGAACCAATGCGGTAATTGAGGTTAGCTTCAAGGATCATCAGCCCGGAGTGCAGCATGCAAAACCAGGTGAAGATCAGCGCCGCCATTGACCAGAAGAACCACGCCCCGGACATGACCACTGGCAGAGAAAACATCCCTGCGCCAATAATGGTGCCGCCGATGATCACCACGCCGCCAAGCAGCGAAGGTGACGTTTGGGTGGTGGTTAGTGTTGCCATTTAGCCATCTCTCCAGTCATTTATATTGTGACTACATTTCAATGTGCTGCACTGTACCAGTACACGAGTACAAATGAAATAAAAAAAGCCCCGATTGTTGAGATCGGGGCTGTATATTTTACTTTACGGTATTAAACCGTAATTTCGCATGGATTACGCATCACCGCCGAAACGACGACGACCAGCGGAATCATCACGACGCGGAGCAGAAGAATCGTCACGACGCGGACCGCGGTTGCCTTCACGACGTTCGCCGCTGAAACGACGACCTTCGCTACGACCGCCTTCACGACGCTCACCGCTGAAACCACGACCTTCGCCACGACCGCCTTCACGACGCTCACCGCTGAAACGGCCACCGCCACGACGCTCACCACCGGTGTGCGGAACTGCATCGCCAACCAGCTGCATGTTCATCGGCTTGTTCAGGATGCGAGTACGGGTAAAGTGCTGCAGCACGTCGCCCGGCATACCTTTCGGCAGCTCGATGGTTGAGTGGGAAGCAAACAGCTTGATGTTACCGATGTAACGGCTGCTGATATCGCCTTCGTTAGCAATCGCACCAACGATATGACGGACTTCAACACCGTCATCACGGCCCACTTCAATGCGGTACAGCTGCATATCGCCAACGTCACGACGTTCACGACGCGGACGGTCTTCACCACCACGGTCATTACGGTCACCACGCGGGCCACGATCGTTGCGGTCACGCGGACCACGATCGTCACGGTCGCGGAATTCGCGTTTCGGACGCATCGGCGCATCTGGCGGCAGGATCAGCGGACGTTCGCCCTGAGCCATTTTCAGCAGTGCGGCTGCCAGCGTTTCGATATCCAGTTCTTCTTCCGGCTGCATTTTCGCCAGCAGAGCACGGTACTGATCCAGATCGCTGCTTTCCAGCTGCTGCTGTACTTTAGCGGCGAATTTTTCCAGACGGCGTTTGCCCAGCAGGTCTGCGTTCGGCAGTTCTACTTCCGGAATAGTCAGCTTCATGGTGCGTTCGATGTTACGCAGCAGACGACGCTCACGGTTCTCAACGAACAGCAGCGCACGACCCGCACGGCCCGCACGACCGGTACGGCCGATACGGTGAACGTAAGATTCGGAATCCATCGGGATGTCGTAGTTAACAACCAGGCTGATACGCTCAACGTCCAGGCCACGGGCCGCAACGTCGGTAGCAATCAGAATATCCAGACGGCCATCTTTCAGACGCTCCAGAGTCTGCTCACGCAGGGACTGGTTCATGTCGCCGTTCAGTGCAGCGCTGCTATAACCGCTACGCTCCAGCGCTTCAGCCACTTCCAGGGTCGCATTTTTGGTACGAACGAAGATAATCGCCGCATCAAAGTCTTCTGCTTCCAGGAAACGCACCAGCGCTTCATTTTTACGCATGCCCCAGACGGTCCAATAGCTCTGGCTGATGTCAGGACGGGTAGTTACGCTGGACTGAATGCGTACTTCCTGCGGCTCTTTCATAAAGCGGCGGGTAATACGACGAATCGCTTCCGGCATAGTCGCGGAGAACAGAGCGGTCTGATGACCTTCCGGGATCTGCGCCATGATGGTTTCAACGTCTTCGATGAAGCCCATACGCAGCATTTCATCAGCTTCGTCCAGTACCAGACCGCTCAGTTTGGAGAGGTCCAGAGTACCGCGCTTCAGGTGATCCAGCAGACGGCCCGGCGTACCGACAACGATCTGTGGTCCCTGACGCAGGGCACGTAATTGCACGTCATAACGCTGGCCGCCGTACAGGGCAACCACGTTCACGCCGCGCATGTGTTTAGAAAAATCCGTCATGGCTTCTGCAACCTGAACCGCCAGTTCGCGGGTCGGTGCCAGCACCAGAATCTGAGGTGCCTTCAGCTCAGGATCAAGATTGTTGAGCAGCGGTAAAGAGAACGCTGCAGTTTTGCCGCTACCCGTCTGGGCCATACCCAGAACATCGCGGCCGCCCAGCAGATGCGGAATGCACTCTGCCTGGATTGGAGATGGTTTTTCGTAACCCAGATCGGTAAGGGCTTCAAGGATAGGAGCCTTCAGGCCCAGATCTGCAAAAGTGGTTTCGAATTCAGCCATGTAGTACGTGTGCCTCAAAATTAATGGCGGCCAGTCTACATAACTCATCATGAAATTGATCTGCAATTTTCATTGAAAAGTGTGAACCGGCTCAAAGTAGGTGTATTAACGAACAACAACGCCCTCACCCGTGAAGGTGATGGCAATCAAAAAAGATTACGGGCTGATGTGTACGTCAGCTATTGCTGGTCCGATTCTGCCAGGTCATCTTGGTCCTGGCCCAGGAGCGATAATTCCAACAATGCGTATCGGTGCTCAACAAAGTTATGAACGTTGTTAGCCACCGCCAGTTTGAACAATGCCGTAGCGTTGTCCAAATCCCCCAGACTTAGGTAGTACTTACCTAAATAGAAGTTGGTTTCACTGAGATGCTCAGCGAGCGAGGTGTTATCCGTTGCGTCCGCCTTTAGGCGTTCCATCAGCGTTGCTTCGCTAATGTTGCCCAGGTAGAACTCGACAATGTTCCATCCCCATTGCTCTTTATCCGATTTCTCAAAGCGTTGCTTTAACGCTTCTTTAGCCTGCTTCTCATCGAGCTTCTGCTCGGCGAGATAAAGCCACAGACTACGGAAAGGATCATTGGGATCGTCTTGATAAAACGCTAGCAGATCATCTTGCGCTAACTTGTCGCGACCGCCGTAATACAATGCGATACCGCGATTTAAGTGCGCGTAGTTGTAAGTTGGATCAAGCTCAAGTACAGAATCAAACGCTTCATAGGCAGCATCAAAATTGCCTGCCTGCGTTAAATATATACCTAAGTAATTGAATACTTCAGGCATATCTGGTCGGATTGCCAGCGCTTGTGAAAAATCATTTCGCGCCAGTGCCCTCAGACCGAGACTATCATACAACACTCCGCGCTCATATAAAAGCTGTGCGCGTTCGTCATCGGTTAAAGCCCGACTGGCAAGAATTTGTTCCATACGTGCCAGAATCACTTCCTGCTGCAAAGTCGGTTGCAATGGTACTGCGAGGACTTCACTCTTACGCCAGGCGGAATTACTGCATCCAGCCAGCGTGAGTGCTGTCGCAACGAAACACCAGCGCAAAAAAGGCTTCATTTCCCACTCCCGAAGACAACGATTGAATGAACGTCCAGGTTCCCCGGTTGCTAACAAGGCGTCCTGCCGGGTTAAAAGCCCTCCGCTTTCACGGAGGGCAATGGCAACCTTACTCGCCCTGGCTTGCCGGAGCTTCCGGTTCGCCTGCAGGCTGAGACTGCTCAGTTGCTTCTTTAATGCTCAGACGTACACGGCCCTGGCGATCTACTTCCAGAACTTTGACCGGTACTTCCTGGCCCATCTGCAGGTAATCGGTCACTTTCTCAACGCGTTTGTCAGCGATCTGAGAGATGTGTACCAGACCTTCTTTACCGCCACCAATGGCAACGAATGCGCCAAAGTCAACGATACGGGTCACTTTACCATTGTAGATACGGCCTACTTCGATCTCTGCGGTGATCTCTTCGATACGACGGATAGCATATTTCGCTTTCTCGCCGTCGGTCGCAGCAATCTTCACAGTACCATCATCTTCAATTTCAATGGTGGTGCCGGTTTCTTCGGTCAGAGCACGGATAACAGAACCGCCTTTACCGATAACGTCTTTGATCTTGTCCGGGCTGATCTTGATGGTGTGGATACGCGGAGCGAACTGAGAAATGTCACCACGCGGTGCGTTGATCGCTTGTTCCATCACACCCAGGATGTGCAGACGCGCACCTTTAGCCTGGTTCAGAGCAACCTGCATGATCTCTTTGGTGATACCTTCAATTTTGATATCCATCTGCAGTGCAGAGATACCGTCGCGGGAACCCGCCACTTTGAAGTCCATATCGCCCAGGTGGTCTTCGTCGCCCAGGATGTCAGACAGAACAACAAAGTTGTCGCCTTCTTTCACCAGACCCATCGCGATACCCGCAACGGCAGCTTTGATCGGCACGCCTGCGTCCATCAGCGCCAGAGAAGCACCACATACGGAAGCCATGGAAGAAGAACCGTTAGATTCGGTGATTTCAGAAACTACACGTACGGTGTACGGGAATTTATCCAGTTCCGGCATCACTGCCAGTACGCCACGCTTCGCCAGACGACCGTGACCAATCTCACGACGCTTCGGAGAACCGACCATACCGGTTTCACCTACGCAGTACGGAGGGAAGTTGTAGTGGAACAGGAAGTTGTCAGTACGCTCGCCCATCAGCTCGTCAAGGTTCTGCGCATCACGAGTGGTGCCCAGGGTCGCAGTAACCAGCGCCTGAGTTTCACCACGGGTGAACAGTGCGGAACCGTGGGTACGCGGCAGAACGCCAGTACGCACGTCCAGACCACGGATCATATCTTTTTCACGACCATCGATACGCGGCTCGCCTGCCAGTACGCGGCTACGAACAACATTTTTCTCGATAGCGTGCAGGATTTCACCCAGTTCGTTAGCGTCCAGGGTTTCGTCTTCAGCCACCAGAGTCGCGATGGTTTCAGATTTGATCACGTCAACCTGAGCGTAACGCTCTTGTTTGTCAGTGATACGGTAAGCATCGCTCAGACGAGCTTCTGCCAGTGCGGCAACGCGTGCGTTCAGCGCTTCGTTGACGGCTTCTGGCTGCCAGTCCCAACGCGGTTTGCCAGCTTCTTTCGCCAGCTCGTTGATAGCCTGAATAACAACCTGCTGCTGTTCGTGGCCGAATACTACAGCGCCCAGCATCTGGTCTTCGCTCAGCAGTTCAGCTTCGGATTCAACCATCAGTACGGCAGCTTCAGTACCAGCAACAACCAGGTCCAGCTTGCTTTCTTTCAGTTCGTCCTGAGTCGGGTTCAGTACGTACTGGTCATTGATGTAACCAACACGTGCAGCACCGATCGGGCCGTTGAACGGGATACCAGACAGAGTCAGCGCAGCAGATGCACCAATCATTGCCACGATATCCGGGTTAACCTGCGGGTTAACGGAAACAACGGTCGCGATAACCTGAACTTCGTTAACGAAGCCTTCCGGGAACAGCGGGCGAACCGGGCGGTCAATCAGACGCGCGATCAGAGTTTCGCCTTCACTCGGACGGCCTTCACGACGGAAGAAGCTACCCGGGATACGGCCAGCAGCGTAGGTACGCTCCTGATAGTTAACGGTCAGTGGGAAAAAGTCCTGGCCTGGTTTCGCTTTTTTCTGGCCAACAACGGTAACGAATACCGCAGTGTCATCCATGCTAACCATAACAGCGGCAGTCGCCTGACGCGCCATCATGCCGGTTTCCAGCGTAACGGTATGCTGACCGTACTGGAATTTACGAACGATCGGATTAAGCAAATTAATATCCTTTCTCTATTTTTTGACGGCACATTTTTGCGCCATCGTTAATACCCGATCTTCTGCGCATCCTCGCGACTAATGACAACCCTAACCCATAAACATGAGTAAAGCCTCTCATTAGCCGCGCGAACCTCTGCAACGGAAGATCATTCATAGCAACAATACATTAGTTTCCAGCGAATTGCTGCCATCTGCTGGAAAAAAGGGGCCATGAAGGCCCCCTCTTTCTGAAACTCGAAAGAATTAGCGACGCAGACCCAGACGCTCGATCAGCGCGGTGTAACGTGCAACATCTTTACGTTTCAGGTAGTCGAGCAGTTTACGACGCTGAGAAACCATGCGCAGCAGACCACGACGGCTGTGGTGATCTTTTTTGTGCTCTGCAAAGTGGCCCTGCAGGTGGTTAATCTGTGCAGTCAACAGAGCAACCTGAACATCGGTAGAACCGGTGTCGTTTGCATCACGACCAAACTCAGAAACGATTTTAGCGGTAGCTTCAGTACTTAGAGACATTTTAAAACTCCAAAGTGTTAAGAATGAAAGGATGCCGATCTCTAATTCAGCTATCCCAGTGTATACACGCCTTCTTCAAACTGACCCTGCGCTGGCTGTGTCCGCTCACCTCGGTCACTTACCTGAGTAAGCTCCTGAGGATCCTCAGACCTGCCGCCTTGATGCAGCTCGAATGATTTTGTGTACACGCCACGCAGATTGTTAAACAATTTACGCGACGTTAAGCGGCAGTATTCTACTCGCAGCGCCCTTTTATCGCAAGACAGAGAGCGCTATGCAGGATACTCAACCACCAGGCGACGAGGGGCGACACGACCTTCATCGTCCATCTCCCCCATGCCGATAAACTTGCCGTCATCGCCTTCCGTCACGCGCACCAGCCCTTCAAGCGGCGCACCTGACGTCCGTACCGGGTTACCATTTTTAAAGTAAACCGACGATGTTAAAGGCAAATTAACAACAGGGTAGTCCGATGCAGGACTGTCCATTGGCATCAGCAAAGGATCAAGCAGCTGCGCCGCCGGAATGTTCTGCTGTTCGGCCTGTTCAACCAGCTCATGCAGATGTTCCAGCGTAACCATACGATCCACCGGATACTTACTGACCGTCAGACGACGCAGATACGTTACGTGCGCGCCGCAGCCCAGCTTCTCACCGAGATCGTCAACGATGGTGCGAATATAAGTGCCTTTGGAGCAGTGAACTTCCAGCTCCAGCTCGTTACCTTCGTGGCGAATAAACAGCAGCTCATAGACGGTAATCGGGCGCGCTTCACGCGGCACTTCAATGCCCTGACGCGCATATTCGTACAGCTTTTTACCCTGGTACTTCAGCGCCGAATACATTGACGGAATCTGCTCGATATCGCCGCGGAAAGACTCCAGCGCGCTGGCAAGCTGCTCTGCGCTGAAGGTTACCGGACGCTCCTGCACGATTTGCCCATCGGCATCGGAGGTGTCGGTACGCTGGCCCAGACGGGCAACCACACGATAGCGTTTGTCAGAATCCAGCAAATACTGGGAAAACTTAGTCGCTTCACCGAGGCAGATAGGCAGCATGCCTGTCGCCAGCGGATCCAGCGCGCCGGTATGTCCCGCGCGGTTGGCATTGTAGATGCGCTTTACTTTTTGCAGTACGTCATTGCTGGACATGCCCTGCGGCTTATCCAGCAGCAGAACACCGTGAATGTCGCGACCACGACGACGAGGACGACTCATCAGTCCTCCTTGCTGTCGTCCGCTGGGTTCACACGACGCTCATCGTCATGTTTCACCACGCTGGTCACCAGGTTGGACATGCGCATCCCTTCAACTAACGAATTGTCGTAGAAGAAGGTCAGCTCAGGCACGATACGCAGGCGCATTGCTTTACCCAGCAGAGAGCGGATAAAACCAGAGGCTTCCTGCAGTGCCTTAATGCCGTTTTTCACGGCAGCTTCGTCCTGATCGTTGAGGAAAGTCACGAACACTTTAGCGTATGCCAGGTCTCGGGACATCTCAACACCCGATACGGTGGTCATCATACCAACACGCGGGTCTTTGATTTCGCGTTGCAGGATGAGTGCGATTTCTTTCTGCATCTCCTGCGCGACACGCTGTGGGCGACCAAATTCTTTCGCCATAATAAATTCTCCAGAATAAAGACAAAAAAGGGGCCATAAGCCCCTTTTTAAATTTCTTGCCGGGTGGCGCTTCGCTTCCCCAGCCTACACTTAATCATCTTCTAAGGATTTTGGGTTGCAGCAAGGCGGAAAACTCGTTAATCCCCGGGAGCATAGATAACTATGTGACCGGGGTGATCGAGCGCAGCCAACGCAGTTGCGGCCCAAAAGACGACGAAGATTATGCGATGGTACGTTTGATCTCGATAATCTCGAACACTTCGATCATATCGCCAACGCGAACGTCGTTGTAGTTCTTAACGCCGATACCACATTCCATGCCGTTACGGACTTCGTTGACGTCATCCTTGAAGCGGCGCAGGGATTCCAGCTCGCCTTCATAGATAACCACGTTGTCGCGCAGTACGCGGATTGGGTTGTGACGTTTAATCGTGCCTTCGGTAACCATACAGCCTGCGATAGCGCCGAATTTCGGTGATTTGAACACATCACGAACTTCAGCCAGACCAATGATCTGCTGTTTCAGTTCCGGAGACAGCATGCCGCTCATCGCTGCTTTCACTTCGTCGATCAGATGATAGATGACGGAGTAGTAACGCAGATCCAGGCTTTCTGATTCGATAACTTTACGTGCAGAGGCATCAGCACGGACGTTGAAGCCAACCAGAATCGCGTTGGATGCCGCAGCCAGGGTCGCGTCGGTTTCGGTGATACCACCTACGCCAGAACCGATAATCTTCACTTTTACTTCGTCGGTAGACAGTTTCAGTAAAGAGTCGGAAATCGCTTCTACAGAACCCTGAACATCGGCCTTCAGAACGATGTTCACTTCGTGAACTTCGCCTTCGGTCATGTTGGCGAACATGTTCTCCAGTTTAGATTTCTGCTGACGAGCCAGTTTAACTTCACGGAATTTGCCCTGACGGTACAGTGCAACTTCACGGGCTTTCTTCTCGTCACGAACAACGGTAACTTCGTCACCCGCAGCCGGAACACCGGACAGACCCAGGATTTCCACCGGAATGGACGGACCCGCTTCCAGTACTTCCTGACCCAGTTCGTTACGCATCGCACGAACGCGGCCGTATTCGAAACCACACAGTACGATGTCGCCTTTGTTCAGCGTACCTTCACGTACCAGCACGGTAGCAACCGGACCACGACCTTTATCCAGGAAGGATTCGATAACCGCACCGCTCGCCATACCTTTACGCACAGCTTTCAGTTCCAGTACTTCGGCCTGCAACAGGATAGCATCCAGCAGTTCGTCGATACCGGTACCCGCTTTCGCAGAAACGTGGACGAACTGGCTCTCGCCGCCCCAATCTTCCGGCATGATGCCGTACTGGGACAGTTCGTTTTTAACGCGATCTGGATCCGCTTCTGGTTTATCGATTTTGTTGACTGCAACCACTACCGGCACACCTGCCGCTTTCGCGTGCTGGATAGCTTCAATAGTCTGCGGCATCACGCCGTCATCTGCTGCAACAACCAGAACAACGATATCCGTTGCCTGAGCACCACGAGCACGCATGGAGGTAAACGCGGCGTGACCCGGGGTATCCAGGAAGGTGATCATACCGTTGTCAGTTTCAACATGGTACGCACCGATGTGCTGAGTAATGCCACCCGCTTCGCCAGAGGCAACTTTCGTGGAGCGAATGTAGTCCAGCAGAGACGTTTTACCGTGGTCAACGTGACCCATGATGGTCACTACCGGTGCGCGCGGTTCTGCCGCAGCGCCGGTGTCACGGTCGCTCATTACTGCTTCTTCCAGCTCGTTTTCACGACGCAGGATAACTTTGTGGCCCATCTCTTCGGCAACCAGCTGTGCGGTTTCCTGGTCGATGACCTGGTTAATGGTCGCCATTGCGCCCAGCTTCATCATCGCTTTGATGACCTGGGAACCTTTGACTGCCATCTTGTTCGCCAGATCGCCAACGGTGATGGTTTCGCCGATCACAACGTCACGGTTAACGGCCTGAGCCGGCTTCTGGAAGCCCTGCTGCAGAGCGGAACCTTTACGCTGCTTACCGCCTTTACCGCCGCGAACCGCTGCACGCGCTTCTTCACGGTCAGCTTTAGATTCAGCGTGTTTGTTACCTTTCTTCGCCGGACGCGCTGCTTTCGTGCTGCGAGTACGACCACGGCCGCCTTCTACTTCACGATCGTTCTCGTCTTCTGCCTGGCGAGCATGCTGAGAGGTGGTGACGTGATAATCGCTGGTATCTTCAACAGGTTCAGCGTTATTCACACCATTCTTCTCGTTTTCTTCCGCCATACGGCGAGCTTCTTCCGCTACGCGGCGCGCTTCTTCTTCAAGCTTACGACGTGCTTCTTCTTCCGCTTTACGCTTCAGTTCTGCGGCTTCATTTTCACGGCGGGCTTTTTCGGCCTGGGCGGTTTTAGTCATATCGTCGGTCTGTTGATTGCTCACTTTGTCTTTTTCCGCAGCTTCACGTTTCGCTTTATCAGCGGCTTCACGCTTAGCTTGTTCTGCGGCCTCACGTTCGGCTTTTTGTTGCGCCTCGCGTTTGGCAGCTTCTTCTGCCTCACGACGGGCTTGCTCTTCCGCTTCACGCTGCGCCTGCTCTTCCGCGGCAAGGCGTTCAGCCTCTTGCGGATCGCGTTTCACAAAGGTGCGTGTCTTGCGGACTTCGATTTGTACCGATTTGCTTTTTCCACCGGTACCTGGAATATTGAGAGTACTGCGCGTTTTACGCTGCAATGTCAACTTATCGGGCGCTGAGCCGTTTTCACGGTTCAGATGCGCCAGTAAGGTTTGTTTCTCTTGTGCGGACACAGAGTCGTCAGCAGACTTCGGGATACCTGCATCAGCAAATTGCTGTACCAGGCGATCCACGGAGGTCTGTATCTCTGCAGCCAGCGTTTTTACGGTTACATCTGTCATACTGTTCCTTCCTGCTACAGTTTATTACGCTTCGTCGCCGAACCAGCAAATATTACGGGCAGCCATAATCAGCTCACCGGCTTTTTCGTCGGTCAACCCTTCGATATCAGCCAGATCATCAATGCCCTGTTCAGCGAGATCTTCCAGCGTACAAACACCACGGGCAGCCAGTTTGAAGGCCATCTCACGATCCAATCCTTCCAGATTCAGCAGATCGTCAGCCGGTTTGTTATCACCGAGACTTTCTTCCTGGGCCAGTGCCAGAGTGGTCAGTGCGTTTTTAGCACGCTCGCGCAGCGCTTCAACGGTCTGTTCATCCAGGCCGTCAATTTCCAGCAGCTCTTTCATTGGCACGTAGGCCAGTTCTTCCAGCGTCGCAAAACCTTCTTCTACCAGAACTGTCGCGAAATCTTCATCGATATCGAGATATTTGGTGAAGGTATCAATGGCTGCATGTGCTTCAGCCTGATGCTTCGCCTGCAGGTCATCAACGGTCATCACGTTGAGTTCCCAACCGCTCAGTTGTGAAGCCAGGCGGACGTTCTGACCATTACGTCCAATCGCCTGAGCCAGGTTACCGGCTTCAACCGCGATATCCATGGTGTGTTTGTCTTCATCCACCACGATAGAAGCGACGTCTGCTGGCGCCATTGCGTTAATCACGAACTGCGCCGGGTTATCATCCCACAGGACGATATCGATACGCTCGCCGCCCAGTTCGGTAGAAACCGCCTGAACGCGCGCACCGCGCATACCCACACAGGCGCCGACCGGATCAATACGCTTGTCGTTGGTCTTAACGGCGATTTTCGCACGTGAGCCCGGATCGCGAGCAGCCGCTTTAATTTCGATCACTTCTTCGCCAATTTCCGGCACTTCAATGCGGAACAGCTCTATCAGCATTTCCGGTTTGGAACGGGTTACGAACAGCTGGGCACCGCGCGCTTCCGGGCGTACAGAGTAAAGAACGCCACGAATACGGTCACCTGGGCGGAAGTTTTCACGCGGCAGCATGTCTTCACGCAGGATCACAGCTTCAGCATTGCTGCCCAGATCCAGAGAAATGTTGTCGCGGTTAACTTTCTTCACCACACCGGTGACGATTTCGCCTTCGTGTTCGCGGAACTGATCGACAACCATTGCGCGTTCGGCTTCACGTACTTTCTGTACGATAACCTGTTTCGCGGTCTGGGTGGTGATACGGTCAAAGGTGACAGATTCAATCTGATCTTCAACATATTCGCCCACGTTCAGGCTTTCGTCTTCGAAGCGTGCCGCTTCCAGCGTAATTTCTTTGGTCGGCTGAGTAACTTCTTCTACGATTACCCAACGACGGAAGGTATCGAAATCACCGCTTTTACGATCGATTTCTACGCGAACGTCGATCTCTTGCTCATATTTTTTCTTTGTTGCTGTAGCCAGCGCACTTTCCAGCGCTTCAAAAATTTTCTCGCGTGGCAGCGCTTTTTCGTTGGATACGGCTTCAACAACAGCCAAAATTTCTTTGTTCATCGCGGGCTTTTCACCTCAATCCAGACTGTTAAAAGTGGGGAACCAGGTTCGCCTTCTGGATATTACTCAGCGCGAACACTTCATCTTTACCTTCGACTGTGACCGTGATCATCTCACCATCCACCGCTTTGATAACGCCCTGCCATTTACGACGGTTTTGTACCGCCATACGAAGAACCAGCGTCACTTCTTCACCCAGGAAACGCACGTAGTGTTCAGCTGTGAACAGAGGACGGTCGAGACCCGGAGAGGAGACTTCCAGGTTGTAGGCAACGGTGATTGGGTCTTCGACATCCATCACGGCGCTTACCTGATGGCTCACATCAGCACAATCATCAACATTGATGCCATCTTCACTATCAATATAGATGCGCAGTGTGGATGTGCGACCACGAATAAATTCGATGCCGACCAACTCGTAGCCCAGGGCTTCAACTGGCGCTGTAATCATCTCTGTTAATTTTTGCTCTAATGTGGACAAGCCCACCCCCAAGACATAAAAAAAGGGCCTAAAGCCCAGTTATTCTGTAGTCAGATAACAAAAAACCCCGATAAATCGGGGCTTTATATAACTGAACCCTATAACCGCACCTGCGGTTCGGAAAACCTTCCGAAAGAATTTTTTTCAAATCCAGCTACGAAGGCCTAAGTCTTCACAGTATATTTGAAAAAGAACTCTAAGGGAAAGTGGTTGCGGGGGCCGGATTTGAACCGACGACCTTCGGGTTATGAGCCCGACGAGCTACCAGGCTGCTCCACCCCGCGCCTGAAACGTGGCAAATTTTACTCGTTTTGGGTAAAAAATGCAAATACTGCTGGGATTTGGTACCGAGGACGGGACGTAAAATCTGCGCACAGTATATTGATTCACTATGCGGTATGTCAACCTTGTTACGACTATGCAAATCAATGAATGCTGCCCAGCGAATATTCGACCAGATAAATGTGTCACCCGCGCCGTTATTTAACGAAATTATCACTAAACTCTTCCTGTCATCCAGAAAAGATGATTAAATGAAAACTCACTTATTTTGCATAAAAATGCAATTAGTATAATAAGCCGACCTCTTCACCAGTCTATCAAGCAGGGTTTTATTTTATGACGACGATTCTCAAGCATCTCCCGGTAGGTCAACGTATTGGTATCGCTTTTTCCGGCGGCCTGGACACCAGTGCAGCACTGCTGTGGATGCGACAAAAAGGGGCTGTCCCATATGCATATACTGCGAATTTGGGCCAGCCGGATGAGGATGACTATGACGCCATTCCTCGCCGTGCAATGGAATATGGTGCTGAGAATGCTCGCCTGGTAGATTGCCGTAAGCAGCTGGTTGCCGAAGGGATCGCAGCGATTCAGTGCGGTGCATTCCACAACACCACCGGCGGACTGACCTATTTCAATACCACTCCGCTGGGCCGTGCTGTCACCGGCACCATGCTGGTTGCGGCCATGAAAGAAGATGGCGTAAATATCTGGGGTGACGGTAGCACCTATAAAGGTAACGATATTGAACGTTTCTATCGTTACGGTCTGCTGACCAACGCCGAACTGCAGATTTACAAACCATGGCTGGATACCGATTTTATCGATGAACTCGGCGGTCGCCATGAGATGTCCGAATTTATGATTGCCTGTGGTTTCGACTACAAGATGTCCGTTGAGAAAGCGTACTCAACGGACTCCAATATGCTCGGGGCGACCCACGAAGCAAAAGACCTCGAGTTTCTGAACTCCAGCGTCAAAATCGTCAACCCGATTATGGGCGTGAAATTCTGGGATGAGAGCGTGAAGATCCCGGCAGAAGAAGTCACCGTGCGTTTTGAGCAGGGTCATCCGGTTGCGCTGAACGGTAAAACCTTCAGCGACGACGTTGAGATGATGCTGGAAGCCAACCGCATCGGCGGTCGTCACGGTCTGGGTATGAGCGATCAGATTGAAAACCGTATCATTGAAGCGAAAAGCCGGGGCATCTACGAAGCTCCGGGGATGGCATTGCTACACATCGCCTACGAGCGTCTGCTGACCGGGATTCACAACGAAGACACCATCGAGCAGTATCACGCGCACGGTCGCCAGCTTGGTCGTCTGTTGTATCAGGGCCGCTGGTTTGACTCTCAGGCGCTGATGCTGCGTGACGGTCTACAGCGTTGGGTTGCCAGCCAGATTACGGGTGAAGTGACGCTGGAACTGCGTCGCGGTAATGATTACTCAATCCTCAACACCGTGTCTGACAATCTGACTTACAAACCAGAACGTCTGACGATGGAAAAAGGCGACTCGGTATTCTCTCCGGATGATCGTATCGGTCAGTTGACCATGCGTAATCTGGATATCACTGATACCCGCGAGAAGCTGTTCGGTTATGCGCAGTCTGGCCTGCTGACCGCCTCTTCCACAACCGGCCTGCCGCAGGTTGAGAATCTGGAAAACAAGGCAAAGTAAATATTCATCATCTTCAGGCCGCGAAAGCGGCCTTTTTTATGCGCATAAAATAGGGATGTTCTGTGACCCTGAGGCCTGATAAGCCAGGCATCATCAGGTATTGTAATAGTCGGATGGCGTCCTAAATGTCTTATCCGACCTACAGAACTACCACAAATGACAGACGAAAAAAAAGACGCTTTGCAGCGTCTTTTTTTTGGAATTTGGTACCGAGGATGGGACTCGAACCCACAAGCCCGTTAGGGCACTACCACCTCAAGGTAGCGTGTCTACCAATTCCACCACCTCGGTACAGAATACTTAGCGTGGGATATCGCTGGTCGGCTGAGCCGGAGCAGCTGGCTGAGTTTGCTCGGTTTTCGCCGGTGCACTCAGATTTTCCCACTCACTTCCTTTATTGGTCTTATTGCTGTTCATGTTACCCAGCACCAGACTGATGATGAAGAACAAGGTTCCCAATACAGCTGTCATGCGGGTCATGAAGTTACCAGAACCACTTGAACCAAACAGAGTACCAGAAGCGCCTGCGCCAAAAGAGGCTCCCATATCAGCGCCTTTGCCTTGCTGCAGCATGATCAAGCCTACCAGGCCAATTGCCACAATAAGGAAAACTACTAAAAGAGCTTCGTGCATAATCAACCTGTTCCTTGCGGAGTTGCCGCGTACAATGCTTCGACCATTAAAGCGGGAATGTTTACTGTTTCCCACTGAAGCGGGTGTGAATACTAACCAAAGCGAATAACCTTCGCAAGGGCAATTTGTTGGCATTGTATCAACTGCGGAAAAAATCGCCATATCAATCAAAAACGCAGCAACTTCTCCCAGCATCTCTGCATGACGGCGCGTTGATCGTCAAGATTCGCCCATACCACAACGGGGATTTCACAAATCAGGTCAGCGTTTTCTGGCCAGCAGTGAATAATTTGCTGGTTCACCAACTCTTCCGCCACCATCGATTCGGGTAACCATGCCATTCCCATATGCCGCAGCACCATTTCTCGTATCGTTTCGCTTAAACCACTCTCAAACACTTTTTTCAGACGTGGGCGGACGCGTTGTTCAGCTGGCTCAATAATGCGTCTGACAAAGGTGTAGTCGCTATAGCATAGCCATGGGATCGGCACATGCGGATCGTTAAGCGCATTAGCCAACTGCGCAGAAATAACCGGTATAAATCGCTCATACCGCCATAGTGAACGTTTTAACCCTCCGGCAATCTCCAGCCCCGGCTGCGAAGACGGTAAATCGTAGGTCACCAGAAGATCGATTTGCCGATCTATCAAGGCGTTAAAGTGGTTGTCTATCCCCTGAATACTGGCATTAACCGTAAAATTTAACTGCGGTTCGCTCTGCCGCAGATAGTTGATCATATCCGGCAGGATATTCACCGACAGCGTATGCAGGCTAACCATCACCAGCGTATTGTCCGTTGCTGGCGTCATCGCCGATAGCTCGTGGCGCGCCTCTGTTAGTGTACTGAGGACGTGCCGGGCATAGGGTTCAAAGCGTTCACCATAGCGTGTCAGCGTAACGGGGGTCGTGGTCCGGTCAAACAACGGCACCCCTAACACCTCTTCCAGCGCCTTTATACGCCGACTGAGTGCGGGTTGAGTAATATGCCGCTGCGCCGCGGCCTGAGAGTAGTTTCCATGCTGACTCAATGCCAGAAAATCTTCCAGCCACTTACAATCCACGTTGAACTCTCCACCATGCCATAACCGCATCCTCCAATACCAAATCGGTAATAGTCATAGTTATAGTAATGGCTTTATGGTGGGCATCATAACAACAATATTCCTTTTCACCTGCCGACTCTCACCCACGACGTTTGACAGGACCGATATGTTTACTTTATTGACCAATGCCCGTGTTTTTTCTCCCGAGGATTTAGGCCTCTGCTCCCTGCTCATTCATGCCGACCGAATTGTGGCGGTAGAAAAAGATATTTCCCTGTTTGATGGCGTCGACGAGGTCATCGATTGTCATGGCAAATGGGTTATCCCAGGCATAATCGATCAGC
>NZ_SZWS01000024.1:53143-55519 GCF_005281245.1 Citrobacter sp. wls826 | reverse complement strand
AGGCTGGATTTGCCAGCCGAACGCCAGCCGTCAAGCTACGCGATCTGATTCAGGCAGGTATTACCACGGTTGTCGGCGTGTTAGGTACCGATGCCATTTCTCGTTCGCCCAAAGACCTCTACGCCAAAATGCAGTCTCTCAACCTTGAGGGATTACGCGCATTTATGCATACGGGAGCCTACGCGGTACCCAGCCCAACCATTACGCGATCCATCCGCGATGACATGACCTTCATTCCGGCGATTCTTGGCGTCAAAATCGCCCTCGCCGATCACCGTGGTTCTTACCCCTCTTTCCAGGAATTGCTGAGAATAGTAAGCGATATCCGCGTGGCTTCCCTGCTGGCAGGCAAAAAAGGGTTACTGCATGTACATCTTGGGAATCTGCCGGAAGGGATGTCACAGCTTATTGAGCTGTGTGATGCAGGCATTCCGATTCACCACATTTCACCGACCCATGTTGCGAGAACAGCGCCCTTGTTCGAACAGGCGATTGCGTTCGCTCATCGTGGCGGCCATATCGACGTTACGTCTGGCGGTAGTCGCTTTATGCCTCAGGAGCAGGCAATCCTCCACGCTCTGGAAGCCCAGGTTCCAGCCGATCGCATCACGATCAGCTCTGATGGTAATGGCAGCGTTCCGCGCTTTAACGCCCAGGGTATTGTGGAAGGCTTAAGCGCGGCACCGGTCGCAGGTAACCTTAATCTTCTTCCTCGCTTGATTGATGTGGGGATCCCGGTGCCACAAGCGATCGCGATGTTGACGGCAAACGTTGCGCGCTCGTTGGGTATTTCCGGCGGCGTGCTCTGCGCCGGGGAACGTGCTGATATCTGTGTACTCAATGATGACCTCTCGCTGGCCCATCTGTTCGCTGCGGGTAAGCCGTTGCTGCGGGATGGCGAGTGCCTGGTTACTGGCAACTTCGAGTAAGGGGGCAAGAATGTCATTATTACTGGCGCTAATTGCCATCATTTTTGCCGGACGTCTGATCCTCAAAAAATATCACCCCCAGTCAGTGTTGCTGTTGACCGGGATTGTGCTGCTGCTTATCGCGCATTTTAGCGGGATGACCACGCTCAGTGACCTGGTGAAAAAAAGCACCGGATTCGGCCCCTTTGATGCCTTCGAGTTTATTCGCGATACCCTGAGCGTGCGCCTCGGCGGCCTTGGGCTGCAAATTATGCTGATTGGTGGTTTCGCTACATATATGTCGGCCATTGGCGCAAGCCAGGTGCTGGTTCGGGTGACATCTCGCCCTTTGCAACGCCTGAACTCACCGTATCTGCTGTTGGGGCTGGCGCTGTTGCTGGGTCAATTCCTGTCGCTGTTTATCAGCAGCGCCACCGGGCTGGGTCTGCTGTTGATGGCGACGCTCTACCCGCTGCTGACCCGTCTTGGCTGTAGCCGCGCTGCCGTTGCCGCCGTTATCGCCAGTACCTGTGCGGTTGAATTTGGTCCAGGTTCCGGCAACTCGGTTCTCGCCGCCAAAACCGCAGGCATCGAGGTGGTGAACTATTTCGTGCAGGATCAGTTGCCGATCGTCGTCCCCGTTATTCTGTTCATCGCCCTGTTACATATTGTTGTGCAACGCTTTTTCGACCATCGGGAAAGCAGTGACGGTGTGGCTCAGCAGATGCAGACATTAACGTCGACCGATGAAACTGAAGCACCGATCGCCTGGCTTTTTCTGCCCATGCTACCTCTGGTGTTGATGCTGGTGTGCAGTGATTTAGTATTCAGTTCGCTCAAAATTACGCTGGATACCGCCGTACTGATAAGCCTCGCCATTACCCTGGTTTGTGAGTATTGCCGTCATCGTAAGGCGCGCGAGGTGATGGCAGGCGTACAAAAAGTCTTTGACAGCATGGGCAGCGTTTTTGCCACCGTCGTCACGCTGATTATCGCCGGTGAAGTCTTTTCAGCCGGACTGAAAGCTATTGGCGCCGTCGATGCGCTGCTGTCGCTTTCCGGTGAATTTGGCCTCAGCGCCGCCTCTATTATCCTGCTGATGACCCTGATCACCTTTGCAATTTCAGCGCTAATGGGCTCAGGAAATGCCGCGTTTTTCTCCTTCGCCCCAATGGTACCGGACATCAGCCGTCATATCGGTAGCGACATCGCAGTCATGATGTTGCCTATCCAGATATCGGCGGGTATTGGTCGTACGTTATCCCCCATTGCCGGCGTCATCATTGCTATCGCGGGAATTGCAGGCGTCTCACCTGTGGATATTGTTAAGCGCACCGCGATTCCGATGCTGGGCGGTTGGTTACTGATGATTGCGCTGACCTTTGCCCGGTCAGGGCATTTGCTGGCGGTTCTGCCGTGGCTGGCAGTCCTTGTAATATTAATGATCGGTGGTTACTTCTGGCAGCGC
>NZ_SZWS01000024.1:43071-53055 GCF_005281245.1 Citrobacter sp. wls826 | reverse complement strand
CCAGACTCCGGTTTTCACTGTCTTTAGTGATTACACCGCTTTGACGGCATCGGCAATACGGTGAGCGAATTCAGTCACCTGCGCTTCATCTTCACCTTCAACCATCACGCGAATTAACGGTTCAGTACCTGACTTACGCAGCAGAACACGTCCGCGATTGCCCAGTGCAGCTTCAACTTCAGCCATCACCGCTTTCACGTTTTCATGTTCCAGCGGATCGCCGCTACCTGCGGTGTAACGTACGTTAACCAGCAGTTGCGGGAACATTTTCATGCCGCTGCACAGGTCGTGCAAACTCATATGGTTGCGTACCATCGCCGCCAGTACCTGCAGGCCCGCCACGATACCGTCACCGGTGGTGGTTTTGTCCAGCAGGATCACATGGCCTGAGTTTTCAGCACCGATACGCCAGCCTTTTTCCTGCATTTTTTCCAGTACGTAGCGGTCGCCGACTTTCGCACGGGCAAACGGAATACCCAACTGTTTCAGCGCCAGCTCGAGGCCCATATTGCTCATCAGCGTGCCTACCGCACCACCGCGCAGTTGCCCCTGACGCAGGGCTTCACGGGCAATGATGTACATGATCTGATCGCCATCGACCTTATTGCCTTCGTGGTCAACCATAATGACGCGGTCGCCGTCACCATCCAGCGCAATACCCAGATCGGCTTTTTCCGCCATCACGCGCGCCTGCAGGGCACGGACGTCGGTAGCGCCGACTTCTTCATTGATATTCACACCGTTTGGCTCACAGCCAATAGCAATCACGTTTGCGCCCAGCTCACGCAGTACATTTGGCGCAATGTGGTACGTCGCACCATTAGCGCAATCCACCACAATTTTAAGCTCACTCAGACTCAATTCATTCGGGAAGGTGCCTTTGCAAAACTCGATATAACGACCGGCAGCATCAACGATACGGGTAGCTTTACCCAGGTCAGCCGAGTCCACGCAGGTGATCGCTTTTTCCATTTCGGCTTCGATAGCTTCTTCAACCGCATCCGGCAGTTTGGTCCCATCGATGGAGAAGAATTTAATCCCGTTGTCATAGTACGGGTTGTGCGAAGCGGAGATAACAATCCCGGCTTCAGCACGGAAGGCGCGCGTCAGATACGCAATGGCGGGTGTTGGCATTGGGCCCGTGAAAGAAGCCGACAGTCCGGCGGCAGCCAGACCCGCTTCCAGTGCGGACTCCAGCATATAGCCAGAAATACGCGTATCTTTGCCGATAATAATTTTACGTGAACCATGACGTGCCAGCACTTTTCCTGCAGCCCAACCCAGTTTGAGCACAAAGTCAGGGGTAATTGGGGCGTCGCCTACGCGACCACGGATCCCATCGGTGCCAAAATATTTACGATTACTCATAGCGTTTATTTTCCTTTGCAGACAATGTGGCTTCCACCACACGCATCGCTTCTACGGTTTCTTTGACGTCATGGACACGAACGATATGCGCCCCCTGCATTGCCGCAATGACCGCGCACGCAAGGCTCCCGCTCAGGCGTTCGGATGGCCCCACATTCAACAACTGGCCAACCATTGATTTTCGTGACATTCCAACCAGCAATGGCAGATTAAAATGATGAAACTCAGCCAAACGTGCCAGTAATGTGTAGTTGTGAGTGAGATTTTTACCGAATCCGAACCCGGGGTCGAGCAACAATTTATCTTTTGTGATTCCAGCCCGCTCGCAGCGTGCTATTTGTTCAACAAAGTAACGATTTACATCAGCAAAAACATCCTCGTACTTTGGTGCTTCCTGCATGGTTTTCGGCTGACCCTGCATATGCATCAGACAAACCGGTAATCCGGTTTCTGCTGCGGCTTCCAGTGCCCCTGGCTCCGAGAGTGAGCGAATGTCATTAATGATATGTGCGCCGACTCTGGCGCACTCGCGAATCACTTCTGCTTTTGAAGTATCGACCGAAATCCACACTTCAAAACGTTGAGCAATCGCCTCCACCACCGGGATCACTCGCTGCAACTCTTCTTCCACGCTCACATCGGCCGCGCCTGGACGTGTGGATTCACCACCCACATCAATGATAGTCGCCCCGGCGTTAATCATCAGGTTTGCGTGTTTTACCGCCTCAACCAGAGAGTTGTGCGCACCACCATCGGAAAAGGAATCTGGCGTGACGTTCAAAATCCCCATGACGTGCGGATGGCTGAGATCCAGTGAAGACCCCTGAGCAAAGAGTTTCATAGTTTTATCCCTGATAACATCTTGAATATACAAATAAGAAAAACCCCGGGGCAAGCCCCAGGGTTTTAAATTAAAACACGGTCATCATCAACGATAACTTATTTGTCGCCCAGTTGCTCTGACATGGTGCCAGAGTCCGGCGCACGCGGTTCATCAACCGGACGCGGCGCACTCGGCTTGCCGGTGCTGCCAGAGTTGTTGTTAGAAGAACCCGGTTCTTCCCAACCCGCTGGCGGACGTACCTCGCGGCGAGCCATCAGATCATCAATCTGCGGCGCATCGATGGTCTCATATTTCATGAGCGCATCTTTCATCGAGTGCAGAATGTCCATGTTTTCGTTCAGCAGACGACGCGCACGGTCATAGTTACGCTCAATCAGCAGTTTAACTTCCTGATCGATAATACGAGCCGTTTCATCGGACATATGTTTAGCTTTCGCCACAGAACGTCCCAGGAACACTTCGCCTTCTTCTTCAGCGTACAGCAACGGACCGAGTTTCTCGGAGAAGCCCCACTGAGTAACCATGTTACGCGCCAGGTTAGTCGCGACTTTAATGTCGTTCGACGCACCGGTAGAAACATGTTCAACACCGTAGATGATCTCTTCGGCCAGACGACCGCCGTACAGCGTGGAGATCTGACTTTCCAGTTTCTGACGGCTGGCGCTGATAGCGTCGCCTTCAGGCAGGAAGAAGGTCACACCCAGCGCACGACCGCGCGGGATAATCGTCACTTTGTGCACCGGATCGTGTTCCGGTACCAGGCGACCGATAATCGCGTGGCCTGCTTCGTGATACGCGGTAGATTCTTTCTGCGCTTCCGTCATCACCATGGAGCGACGTTCCGCACCCATCATGATTTTGTCTTTCGCTTTCTCGAATTCAACCATCGATACAACACGCTTGTTGCCACGAGCTGCAAACAGTGCCGCTTCGTTGACCAGGTTCGCGAGATCTGCACCGGAGAAGCCAGGCGTACCACGTGCAATGATTGCCGCATCGATATCCGGAGACAGCGGTACGCGACGCATATGCACTTTCAGGATCTGTTCACGACCGCGGACATCCGGTAGACCAACCACAACCTGACGGTCGAAACGGCCTGGACGCAGCAGCGCAGGGTCAAGAACGTCCGGACGGTTAGTTGCCGCGATAACGATAATGCCTTCGTTACCTTCGAAGCCGTCCATCTCAACCAGCATCTGGTTCAGTGTCTGCTCACGTTCATCGTGACCACCGCCCAGACCTGCACCACGCTGGCGACCTACGGCGTCGATTTCATCGATGAAGATGATGCACGGTGCCGCTTTCTTGGCTTGTTCGAACATGTCACGCACACGAGATGCACCGACACCCACGAACATTTCCACGAAATCAGAACCGGAAATGGTGAAGAAAGGAACCTTCGCTTCACCTGCGATAGCTTTCGCCAGCAGGGTTTTACCCGTACCCGGAGGACCGACCATCAGGACGCCTTTCGGGATTTTACCGCCCAGCTTCTGGAAACGGCTCGGTTCGCGCAGATACTCAACCAGCTCAGCAACTTCTTCTTTTGCTTCGTCGCAACCAGCAACGTCCGCAAAAGTCGTTTTGATCTGATCTTCCGTCAGCATGCGCGCTTTGCTCTTGCCGAACGACATGGCACCTTTGCCACCACCGCCCTGCATTTGACGCATGAAGAAGATCCAGACACCAATCAGCAGCAACATTGGGAACCAGGAAATGAAGATAGAAGCCAGCAGGCTCGGCTCTTCAGGCGGTTCACCAACAACCTTGACGTTTTTGGTCAGCAGGTTATCAAGCAGCTTCGGATCGTTAACCGGAATGTAGGTCGTGTAACGGTTACTATCTTTCTTGGTAACGTTAATCTCACGTCCGTTGATCTTCGCTTCACGAACCTGGTCCTGATTGACCTCTTGCAGGAAGGTAGAGTAATCAACCTTACGGCCATTAGACTCGCTGGGCCCAAAGCTCTGGAATACTGACATCAGCACAACGGCAATGACCAGCCAGAGAATTAGGTTTTTCGCCATGTCACTCAAGGGATTAACCTCATATTACAACTGTGTTAAAAACAGCGTCAGGATACTCTATATCCAGTTTCTTTCAAACTTTCGTTTGAAATCTACCGGTTATGGTTTACGCCCGGTCGCTACAATATACACTTCACGCGAACGGGCGCGAGAAGAGTCCGGCTTACGAACTTTGACCTTCGTAAACAGGGAGCGAATCTCTCTTAGATACTCATCGAAGCCTTCGCCCTGGAACACCTTCACTACAAAACTACCACCTGGCGCTAATACATCACGAGCCATTCCAAGCGCCAGCTCTACCAGATACATGGCCCGGGGAATATCCACCGCCGGTGTTCCACACATATTTGGCGCCATATCAGACATGACAACTTGTACTTTACTGTCACCTACGCGCTCAAGTAACGCTTTCAGGACTAATTCATCACGAAAGTCGCCCTGAAGGAAGTCCACACCAACGATTGGATCCATAGGTAAAAGATCGCAAGCGATAATGCGGCCAGTGTTGCCGATCTGCGTAACCGCATATTGCGACCAGCCACCGGGTGCAGCACCGAGATCAACAATCGTCATCCCCGGTTTAAAAATTTTGTCACTTTGCTGTATTTCATCAAGTTTAAACCAGGCACGGGAACGTAACCCCTTTTTCTGCGCCTGCTGAACATATTTATCGCTAAAGTGTTCCTGAAGCCAGCGACTAGAGCTGGCAGAACGCTTTTTACCTGTCATTTCACATTCCCAAAGGGCAGTTCATCGTAACCAATGGTGTAAATTTCTACACAGCTATTTGGCGATATATGGGAGATGGCGGTAGAATGACCCGTTTTCAATCCCAACGTAAGCAAAAATATACGATGAATCTGAGTACTAAACAAAAACAGCACCTGAAAGGTCTGGCACATCCGCTCAAGCCTGTAGTTATGCTTGGCAACAATGGTTTGACCGAAGGGGTACTGGCCGAGATTGAACAAGCGTTAGAGCACCATGAACTTATCAAGGTGAAAATCGCCTCGGAAGATCGCGATACTAAAACCTTGATCGTGGAAGCTATCGTACGCGAAACCGGCGCCTGCAATGTACAGGTCATCGGTAAAACGCTGGTACTGTATCGCCCGACTAAAGAACGTAAAATCTCGCTGCCACGCTAAGAATATCCCAAAGTTGCACACGAAGTTTGTGTAAAACGCGGGATTTTCCGCTAGCAGGAGAGCAAAATGCCACGCTCTCTTCGTTGATAAAAGGCCGCTATGCGGCCTTTTTCCTTTCTTTACAATGTATCAACATCTTAACCAAGATGCGAATTACAGGTATTCTACCTTCGTTACTTCATATTCAACTTCACCGCCCGGCGTTTTAATAACCACCACGTCATCCTGCTCTTTACCAATCAGGCCACGAGCAATAGGCGAGTTCACCGAAATCAGGTTCTGTTTAAAATCGGCTTCATCATCGCCGACAATACGCCAGGTCTGCTCTTCGTCGTTATCGAGATTCAGCACGGTAACCGTCGCGCCGAAAACTACGCGACCATTGTTCGGCATTTTTGTGACGTCGATAACCTGCGCGTTGGACAGTTTGGCTTCGATATCTTTAATGCGCCCTTCGCAGAAACCCTGCTGTTCGCGCGCCGCGTGATACTCTGCATTTTCTTTCAGGTCGCCATGCTCGCGCGCATCTGCGATAGCGGCAATGATTTCAGGACGGCGCACCGATTTCAGAAAATCCAGTTCTTCGCGCAGTTTTTCAGCACCACGTAAGGTCATTGGGATAGCTTGCATTTGTTATACCTCTTGAACATTCCTGTAGGGGGCGGCTGCTCTCACCCCGGCTGCTAAGCCCACTCTGGCATACGCCATGCCAGAGTCAGAAGCAAAAAAATACCGACCCGGGGCTCAGGGTCCCAGGTCAGCTACAATTCTCTATTTGATGATCATTTTACCCTGGAGTTCCCTATGGGTCATCGTTTACTTTTTGGGGCGTTGCGCCGTAGTATGACGGCCTGTTTCCAGGTTGTTAGCGCGAGATTATGCGATTTTCCAGATTTACCATTGGATTGACTGCCAGTATAGCGTTCAGCGTTCAGGCTGCGAACGTCGACGAGTATATCAATCAGCTCCCTGCCGGGGCCAACCTCGCCCTTATGGTACAGAAGGTTGGCGCACCTGCTCCTGCTATTGATTACCATAGCCAGCAGATGGCGCTGCCGGCCAGTACCCAGAAAGTGATCACCGCGCTGGCGGCATTGATTCAGCTCGGGCCTGACTTTCGTTTTACCACCACGCTTGAGACTAAAGGCAACGTGGAAGGCGGCGTTTTGAAAGGTGACTTAGTGGCGCGATTTGGTGCCGATCCGACGCTAAAACGTCAGGATATTCGCAATATGGTGGCAACCCTGAAAAAATCAGGCGTGACGCAAATTGCTGGAAATGTCATGATCGACACCTCCATTTTCGCCAGCCATGATAAAGCGCCTGGTTGGCCCTGGAACGACATGACGCAGTGTTTTAGCGCACCGCCCGCGGCAGCCATTGTCGATCGTAACTGTTTCTCGGTTTCACTCTATAGCGCGCAAAAACCTAACGATCTCGCCTTTATCCGCGTGGCATCTTACTACCCGGTCACCATGTTCAGTCAGGTGCGTACTCTCGCTCGTGGCTCTGCCGAAGCGCAATATTGTGAACTGGACGTGGTTCCAGGCGATCTCAACCGCTTTACGTTGACCGGATGTCTGCCCCAACGAGCCGATCCGCTGCCGCTGGCATTCGCTATTCAGGACGGCGCCAGCTATGCCGGGGCGATTATCAAAGATGAGCTAAAACAAGCCGGTATCACTTACAGCGGGACTCTGCTGCGCCAGACGCTGGTCAACGAGCCGGGGACCGTGGTAGCCAGTAAGCAGTCGGCGCCGCTGCACGACCTGCTTAAGATTATGCTGAAAAAATCGGACAACATGATTGCCGATACCGTTTTCCGTATGATTGGCCATGCACGATTTAACGTGCCAGGTACCTGGCGAGCAGGTTCTGATGCCGTACGCCAGATTCTGCGTCAGCAAGCGGGTATTGATATCGGCAACACCATTATTGCCGACGGTTCTGGGCTCTCCCGCCATAACCTGATTGCCCCGGCGACCATGATGCAGGTGCTGCAATATATCGCTCAGCACGATAACGAGCTGAATTTTATCACCATGCTACCGCTGGCAGGCCATGACGGCTCTTTGCAATACCGTGCGGGTCTGCATCAGGCTGGCGTAGATGGCAAAGTATCGGCGAAGACAGGCTCACTGCAGGGGGTCTATAACCTGGCAGGCTTCATCACCACGGCAAGCGGTCAGCGCATGGCATTTGTGCAGTATCTGTCTGGTTATGCGGTAGAGCCAGCCGATCAGCGTAATCGCCGTATTCCACTGGTCCGCTTCGAGAGCCGGTTATACAAGGATATTTATCAGAATAACTGAGTATGTTTGCCAGATGGCAGCGCTAACGCACCTAATCCGGCCTTCTGAAACCTGGAAACAAAACCCCGGCAACATGGCCGGGGTTTTTAATGTGATTAACGCTTGTAGATGAACTCAACGCCTTCTTCGTCGTCTTCGTCCCAATCGTCATCCCAGTCATCTTCTGCTTCGTCTTCGACTTCAGCGAGCTGCTGGCGGTGATAATCATCCCACATGAACTCGACTTTCTCTGGCTGTTTCGCTTCTTCAGCCTGAACAATCGGGTTCTCGATGATAAATGTCATCACATCCCAGCAGAGATCCTTCACGCCCAACTGGCTGGCGGCGGAGATCAGGTAATATTTACCTTCCCAGCCTAACGCTTCGGCGATCGCTTTCGCTTTCTCTTCCGCTTCAGCCTTGTCCAGCAAATCAATTTTGTTGAACACTAACCAACGCGGTTTAGACGCCAGATCCTGGCTGTATTTTTCAAGCTCGCCAATAATGATACGGGCATTTTCAACCGGATCGGAACCGTCAATCGGATCGATATCAATGAGGTGTAGCAGTACGCGGCAGCGTTCCAGGTGTTTCAGGAAGCGGATACCCAAGCCTGCGCCTTCAGCCGCGCCTTCAATCAGACCCGGAATGTCGGCAACCACGAAGCTCTTTTCGTTGTCCATACGCACCACACCCAGGCTCGGAACCAGGGTGGTGAACGGATAGTCAGCGACTTTCGGCTTCGCCGCGGACACCGCACGGATAAACGTCGATTTACCGGCGTTTGGCATGCCCAGCATCCCCACGTCCGCCAGCAGCATCAGCTCCAGCATCAGATCGCGTTTATCGCCCGGTGTACCCATCGTTTTCTGACGCGGAGTACGGTTGACTGAGGATTTGAAACGGGTGTTGCCCAGACCGTGCCAGCCGCCTTTAGCGACCATCAGACGCTGACCGTGTTTGGTCATGTCGCCCATGGTTTCGCCCGTGCCCTGATCGATTACACGCGTACCTACAGGCACTTTAATCGTGACATCTTTACCACGCTTGCCGGTGCAATCACGGCTCGCGCCATTCTGTCCACGTTCCGCGCGGAATGATTTTTCAAAACGGTAATCGATCAGCGTGTTCAGGTTTTCGTCGGCTTCCAGCCAAACGTCACCACCATCACCACCGTCTCCACCGTCCGGACCGCCTTTTGGGATGTACTTTTCGCGGCGGAAGCTGACGCAACCATTACCGCCATCACCTGCAACGACCAGAATCGATGCTTCATCAACAAACTTCATTTTACTCTCCGTAAATCATTCGCCTGAGCGGGGCTGCGAAACCACCGTTTCATGCTTACGTAAACCGCCCCAAATTCGATGACCAATGGCGGAATACATCGCGCCCGCAACCACGATAAACGCACCGAGATAACCTAATAGGTTTAGCATCGGTCTGGCGAAGAAATCGGGCCAGGCCAGTGATAATAAATCTGAAAATAACAACGTAAACAGCGGAGTGAGCGTAATAATGGCGCTCACCTGTGCCGCCTGCCAACGCGCCATCGCTTCCGCGAGAGCACCGTATCCTACCAGCGTATTCAGGCCGCAGAATACAAGGCATGCCAGCTGCCAGTCACTGAGCTGCGTGATGACACCGGGTTTAGCCAACGGCAACAACGCAATCGTACATAAAGTGTACAGTAAAAACAGGATCTGCGGTGATGCCAGGCGGCGCAATAACACCTTTTGCGCGACCCCATAGCTCACCCAGACCATCGCCGCACCAACACCAAAGATAACGCCCCAGGTGTAATCGGTGAGTCGGGTAAAAATTTCGATCAGACTGGTATTAAAAAACAGAACCAGGCCGCTCAGAAGCATAATGGCGCCAATCACCTGCGTACCGCGCATCTTTTCTTTCAGGATAAAGACGCTGGCAATCATCATACCAACCGGTGACAGCTGACCGATAACCTGCGAAGCCGTTGGGCTCAAATATTGCAAGGATGAACTAAACAGAATGAAGTTACCGAACAACCCACCGGTAGCGATAGCCAACAGGATCAGCCAACGCGCTTTGCGAAAAATACGCAACGGAGGGAGCTTTTTTTTAACCGCAAGAATAGCGCCAAGGCCAATGCTTGCCATTAAAAAACGGTAGAACACCACGGTAGGAGGCTCCATCACCTCCAGCACTTGCTTCATCGCTATTGGCAAAGCGCCCCAACATACTGCCGTTGTGAGTGCTAACAGAATACCAATACCTGCCTGCTGCTTCATGCCGTATTCCCTGCAAGGGCTCGTTTCCGGGTT
>NZ_SZWS01000024.1:0-42993 GCF_005281245.1 Citrobacter sp. wls826 | reverse complement strand
CCGCAACGTGTTGCGGGGCTTTTATCCGTTACCGGGACGCGAAAAACTTATTCAGCAACGATGCTGATGAATTTACGGTTTTTCGGGCCTTTCACTTCAAATTTCACTTTACCGTCTGCTTTAGCAAACAGAGTGTGGTCTTTGCCGCAACCAACGTTGGAGCCAGCGTGGAATTTAGTACCACGTTGACGAACGATGATGCTACCAGCCAGAACTGTTTCACCGCCGAAGCGTTTTACGCCCAGACGTTTAGCTTCTGAATCGCGACCGTTACGAGTCGAGCCGCCAGCCTTTTTATGTGCCATTTAATCTGCTCCCCTTAACTTAAGCGCTGATGCCAGTGATTTTTACATCAGTGAACCACTGACGATGGCCCTGCTGCTTACGGTAGTGTTTACGACGACGAAACTTAACGATTTTAACTTTCTCGCCACGACCATGAGCAACAACTTCAGCTTTGATAACGCCGCCATCAACGAAAGGAACGCCGATTTTGACTTCTTCACCGTTTGCGATCATCAGAACTTCTGCGAATTCAACAGATTCGCCAGTTGCGATGTCCAGCTTTTCCAGGCGAACGGTCTGACCTTCGCTTACTCGGTGTTGTTTACCACCACTTTGGAAAACCGCGTACATAAAAAACTCCGCTTCCGCGCACACCTTTTTGATGATTCAGAGTGCGCTATAAATATTCACAATAGGGCGCGAATATTACGCAAAACGCGAGCCTTTGACAAGTGCTACGTCAATACATGAAGAAAAAAAACACAACACGTACGGTAACGTTTATCTATGGCGTTTTTTCAGTACAATCAGCATATATTTATAACCCTAAACCCGACGTTACCTTCCGATACAGTGAGGTAATCGGGGCGAGAAGCCCGGCTTTTGCGATGAATTTAGAAAAAATCAATGAGTTAACCGCGCAAGATATGGCGGGGGTCAATGCGACAATCCTTGAACAGCTCAATTCCGACGTGCAGCTGATCAATCAACTGGGGTACTACATCGTTAGCGGCGGCGGAAAACGCATTCGCCCAATGATCGCCGTACTCGCCGCGCGTGCAGTTGGCTACCAGGAAAATGCGCACGTTACGATTGCAGCCCTCATCGAGTTTATCCACACCGCGACCCTGTTGCACGACGATGTTGTGGATGAGTCCGACATGCGCCGCGGAAAAGCCACGGCGAATGCGGCGTTTGGCAATGCGGCCAGCGTGCTGGTCGGCGATTTTATCTATACCCGCGCTTTTCAGATGATGACCAGCCTCGGTTCGCTGAAAGTGCTGGAAGTCATGTCGAAAGCGGTCAACGTTATCGCCGAAGGTGAAGTCTTGCAGTTGATGAACGTCAACGACCCGGACATCACTGAAGAAAACTATATGCGCGTTATCTACAGTAAGACCGCGCGTTTGTTTGAAGCGGCTGCCCAATGCTCTGGCATTCTGGCTGGTTGCAGCGAAGAACAAGAGAAAGGGTTGCAGGATTATGGCCGTTATCTCGGTACCGCTTTCCAGTTAATTGACGATTTGCTGGATTACAACGCGGATGGCGAGCAACTGGGTAAAAACGTCGGTGATGACCTCAACGAGGGTAAACCCACGCTGCCGCTGCTGCATGCCATGCGCCACGGCACCCCTGAACAAGCACAAATGATCCGCCAGGCTATTGAGCAGGGTAATGGCCGTCACCTTCTGGAGCCTGTTCTGGAAGCGATGAACGCCTGTGGTTCCCTGGAGTGGACTCGCCAACGTGCAGAAGAAGAGGCTGATAAGGCCATCGCTGCGCTGCAGGTACTGCCTGATACGCCGTGGAGAGAAGCGCTGATTGGTCTGGCGCATATCGCCGTACAGCGCGACCGTTAATACCCTGCGGCATCTTTCATCATCCCGTGCCCTGCACGGGATGCTTTTATAAATTCCAATAAATACTTCCCCCTCTCCAGCAATCTTCGCATAAATTTGGCATATTCTGAATATTCTCACACTTTACATGAACATTTTAGAACATTCGTTCTCCGGGCGTTATAGTGTCTCCACAACCGATCGTGGAACCATATAAGTCGATAACCAAAGGAGAGATGAGTTTATGGAAAACAAGCTGATTGACTGGCATCCGGCCGATATCATCGCCGGACTGCGCAAGAAAGGGACCTCAATGGCCGCTGAATCACGTAAAAATGGATTAAGCTCATCAACGCTGGCCAATGCGTTAACACGCCCATGGCCAAAAGGTGAGTTGATTATCGCCCGATCGTTGGGAACCGACCCGTGGGTGATTTGGCCGTCACGCTATCACGATGCAAAAACACATGAGTTTATCGACAGAACGCGGATGATGAGGGGACGCAAAGAGAAACAGAATCCTGAATGAACACTGATGAGTAGTAACCCCCGGCTCACAGAACTGGGGGTTACAAGAGACGTAGACGATTACTCGCCTTTCACGCGCTCAATGTTTGCGCCCAGCGCGCGCAGTTTATCTTCGATGCGCTCATAGCCGCGATCGATGTGATAAATACGATCGACTACCGTCGTACCTTCAGCAATACACCCTGCCAGCACGAGGCTTGCAGATGCGCGCAGATCGGTCGCCATAACCTGTGCGCCGGAGAGCGTTTCCACACCGTGGCAAATCACGGTATTGCTTTCGATTTCTGCGTGAGCGCCCATACGGCTCAGCTCAGGCACGTGCATAAAGCGGTTCTCAAACACGGTTTCCGTGATGAAGCCCGTCCCTTCTGCCACCAGGTTCAGCAACGTGAACTGGGCCTGCATATCGGTAGGGAACGCCGGGTGCGGCGCCGTGCGCACATTGACCGCTTTCGGACGTTTACCGTGCATGTCCAGGCTGATCCAGTCGTCACCGACTTCGATATCCGCTCCCGCATCACGCAGCTTCGCCAGAACGGCATCCAGCGTGTCAGGTTGTGCATTGCGGCAGATAATTTTGCCGCGAGAAATTGCCGCTGCGACCAGGAAAGTACCGGTTTCGATGCGGTCAGGCAGAACGCGATACACACCGCCGCCGAGGCGCTCAACGCCTTCGATGGTAATACGATCGGTACCCTGGCCTGTGATTTTTGCGCCCAGCGCAATCAGGAAGTTCGCGGTATCCACGATCTCCGGCTCACGCGCGGCGTTTTCGATGATGGTAGTGCCTTCGGCAAGCGTTGCTGCGCACATGATAGTGACCGTCGCGCCGACGCTCACTTTGTCCATGACGATATGCGCGCCTTTCAGGCGGCCATCAACGGACGCTTTCACATAGCCTTCTTCAAGCTTAATAGTCGCGCCTAACTGCTCCAGACCAGTAATGTGCAGGTCAACCGGACGCGCGCCGATGGTGCAGCCGCCCGGCAGTGAAACCTGGCCCTGGCCAAAGCGGGCAACCAGTGGCCCAAGCGCCCAGATGGATGCACGCATGGTTTTGACCAGATCGTACGGCGCACAGAAGACGTTCACGTCACGCGCATCAATGTGCACAGAACCATTACGCTCAACTTTCGCCCCCAACTGGCTCAGCAGCTTCATTGAGGTGTCAACATCCTTCAGTTTCGGGACGTTCTGGATCTCTACAGGTTCTTCCGCCAGCAGCGCCGCAAACAGGATCGGCAGCGCGGCGTTTTTAGCGCCTGAAATTGTGACTTCGCCCTGGAGCTTGGTTGGCCCCTGAACACGAAATTTATCCATTATTCTGTTCTCTGTTAAGAATTTATCTTCGCTACCGGCATATCACCCGTAGCTCAAAAACCGTTAAGTTTGCGATCGCGCGCCCATTCCGCTGGAGTAAACGCCTTAATCGACACGGCATGAATGCGGTTGTCCGCAATGTACTCCATCAACGGGCCATAGACCGATTGCTGTTTCTTGACCCGGCTCATGCCTTCAAACATCTCACCCACGGCAATAACCTGAAAGTGACTGCCGTCGCCAGAAACGTGGACTTCCTGGAGGGAGAGTGCATTCATCAGCACGCTCTGAATTTCATTATTTTCCATGGGCTCTTCATTCGTCAGATAGTGAAAACAGCCCAACATCTTAGAGCAAAGTGGCGCTGTCATAAATAAGCAAAAAGCCCCGCTGATAAATCAGACAAGGCTTTAGTGGCAGATCCCCCGCAGAGGAGTTGCCGGATGGCGGCACAAGACCTTATCCGGCTTACAAAAATTAACGCGGAAGAACGTCGTCAGGCAAATTGTAAAGCTGCGCCAGCGTGTACACTTTATCGTTAACGCCAGCGAGCGAAACGCTGTTCCCCTGCTGCTTGCCCTCATTAATCAGGTGCAGCAGTAATGCCAGACCACCGGTATCCACCCGGGAAATCTGGTTCAGGTCGATGCAGGATACCCCTTTCATCGCCTCAACTCGCGCATCCCATAATGGGTTTAACACGTCCTGATCCAGCTCTCCCACCAGCACCAGCTTGTCGCCTTCACGCATCCAGGTGAGTGACTGCGTCATTATTTTTTCTCTTCCAGCGTGATTTTCTGCTGAGAAATAGATTTCAGCTGTGCCGTCAGGCCATCAATACCTTTCGTACGCAGCAGGTCGCTCCACTCATTCTGTTTGGTGGTGATCATACTTACGCCTTCAGCAATCATGTCATACGCCTGCCAGTTACCCGTCTGGGAATTTTTACGCCACTGGAAATCCAGACGTACCGGAGGACGACCGTTTGGATCGATGATGGTTACGCGGATAGGCACGATGGTCGCATCACCCAGCGGCTGCTCAGGGGCAATCTGATAGGTCTGGCCGTGGTACATCGCCAGCGCCTGACCGTAAGCCTGCTTCAGATATTCACGGAATGCGGCGAAATAGGCGTCACGCTGAGCCGGGGTCGCATCTTTGTAGTAGCGGCCCAGTACCAGTGCGCCTGCATACTTAACCTGCACGTAAGGCAGCAGTTCCTGATCGACCACCTGACGCAGGTAATCCGGGTTGGAACGGATTTTAGGTTGCTCGTTCTTCAGACGGTCAAACGTCTTCTGCGCCGCCTCATCCATCAGTTTGTACGGGTTCGTCTGGTCCGCTGCGGTTGCCGCGCTAAGTGGAGCAATCACCAGCATAGCCACCATCATCAATCGTTTAAACATACGTCGATTCTCCTGAGATTATTTCGTTGCGCCCGCAGGCGTAGTGGCTTCATTATTGCCTTCAGTTGCGGCTGGCGCATCGCCAGAATTCTTATTGTCATCACCTTTACTGTTGCTGTTGTAAAGGAACTGACCAATCATATCTTCCAGCACCATCGCAGATTTCGTGTCCTGAATCGTACCGCCATCTTTGAGGATAGACGTTCCCAGCTCAGGATCTTCAAAACCTACGTTCAATGCCAGATACTGTTCGCCCAACAGACCGGAAGTACGGATGCTCAGAGAACTGGTGTCAGGAATATGGTTAAAACGCGATTCAATTTCCAGCGTCACGCGCGGCAGGTACGTTTTCTGATCTAACGAGATGTCCGATACGCGTCCTACCACGACCCCGCCAATCCGCACCGGAGAGCGCTCTCTCAGACCGCCGATATTATCAAAGGTCGCATAAATCGTATAAGTCGGTTCAGTACGCATTGAGGTGACGTTCGCCGCCTTCAGGCAGACAAACAGCGCGGCCAGCAGCGCAACCAGCAGGAATAACCCGACCCAAATTTCATTTTTTTTCGTTTGCATGAACTCAATTCCCAAACATCAGTGCGGTCAGCACAAAATCCAGCCCCAGAACGGCAAGAGAGGCGTGCACTACGGTGCGTGTCGTTGCCCGGCTAATCCCGGCAGAGGTCGGGATAGCATCATAACCATTGAACAATGCAATCCATGTGACCGTAATGGCAAACACCACGCTCTTAATCAGACAGTTGACCAGATCCAGACGCCAGTCGACGGCATTTTGCATAGCCGACCAGAAAAAGCCTGCATCAATACCTTTCCAGCTTACGCCAACCAACGACCCACCCCAGATCCCCACCGCGACAAATATAATCGTCAGCAGCGGCAATGAAATCACACCGGCCCAAAAACGTGGGGAGATCACTCGGCGCAGTGGGTCGACGGCCATCATTTCCAGGCTGGAAAGCTGCTCGGTCGCCCGCATCAGGCCAATCTCTGCGGTTAAGGCCGATCCGGCCCGCCCGGCAAACAACAGCGCCGCAACCACCGGCCCCAGCTCACGTAGCAATGACAGCGCCACCAGCATACCGAGGCTGGTTTCCGCACTGTAGGTCGTCAGCACCAGGTATCCCTGCAACCCCAGCACCATGCCGATGAACACGCCAGAAACAATAATGATCAGCATCGATAAGACACCGACATTATAGAGCTGGCGTATCAGCAGCGGCGCATGTTTGCGAAACTCCGGCTTGCCGACAACTGCATTGAACAACATTAATCCGGCTCGCCCGAACGTCCTGAGGGTTTTTATTCCCCGATGTCCGAGTGATGCCAGCGCATTTAACAACATGGGTGGCTTAACTCCCTGTTTTGAGTAAATCGATGTGGTAGTCGCCCGCCGGGTAACGGAACGGAACCGGTCCATCGGCAATGCCATCGAGGAACTGACGCACACGCGGATCGGCATTTTCTTGCAGCGCCTGAGCACTACCGTAGGCCACTATTTTTTTATCCGCCATAATATAGGCGTAATCCGCAATACTCAGCACTTCTGGCACATCATGGGAAACCACCACGCAGGTGACGCCCAGCGCGCTGTTCAGTTCAGAAATCAGCTTCACCAGCACGCCCATGGTGATGGGATCCTGGCCGACGAACGGCTCATCAAACATAATAAGGTCTGGCTCCAGCGCGATAGCACGTGCTAACGCGGCACGACGCGCCATCCCACCGGATAATTCAGAAGGCATTAATTTTGCCGCGCCCCGCAGGCCAACGGCCTCGAGCTTCATCATTACCGTGCTTTTCAGCAGCGGCGCAGGCAGCGTTGTATGCTCGCGCAACGGGTATGCAACGTTGTCAAACACATTCATATCAGTAAACAGCGCACCAGACTGGAATAGCATGCTCATGCGCTTACGCACGGTAAATAAACGCGAACGGGACATGGCCGGGACATTTTCGCCGTCAAACAGGATCTCGCCCTTATCGGGGGAGATTTGTCCGCCGATCAGACGCAACAGCGTCGTTTTGCCGATGCCTGATGGCCCCATGATCGCCGTCACCTTACCACGCGGCACCGTCAGGGAAATATTATCAAAGATGCAGCGGTCGCCTCGGGAAAAGCTGACATCGCGCATATCGATTAGATTCGCCACAGACTGACCCATTGATTCATCCTTTACTATTGCCTCGTTGATCGAAGAGCTTGGCGCTCAATTTAGCCCTGAACCCAACATATTTACAGATTATTACCTGTCCTGGTTAGCGAAAGCTGGCATTTGTTTTACTTTTTAGCCGCATAAAGTCAAAATTAAGAATTCGTGACGGCTTCCAGAAATCCTTCAAGTGGACCGGCGAGTATACCTGAAGAAAGGACTTTAGATGCTTTTAGCGACGGCGCTGTTAATAATTGGTTTACTTCTGGTGGTCTACGGTGCCGACCGACTGGTATTTGCCGCATCCATTTTATGTCGAAACTTCGGTATTCCCCCCATTATCATCGGGATGACCGTGGTCAGCATTGGTACATCGTTACCCGAGATAATTGTCTCCGTTGCCGCATCGATGAACGGGCAGCTTGATTTAGCCGTCGGTACCGCCATCGGCTCTAACATTACCAACATTCTGCTTATTTTAGGCCTGTCGGCGCTGATTCATCCTTTTACCGTGCATTCTGATGTTCTGCGTCGTGAATTACCGCTAATGTTGCTGGTAAGCATCTTAGCCGCATCGGTCCTGTATGACGGGCAATTGAGTCGCAGCGATGGTTTCTTTCTTCTGCTTCTGGCCGTGCTATGGCTGTTATTCATTGTTAAAATCGCCCGTCTGGCTGAGCGACAAGGTAACGACAGCCTGACCCGCGAGCAGATCGCGGAACTGCCGCGCGAAGGCGGGTTACCGGTCGCGTTTTTGTGGTTGGGTATTGCGCTAATTATTATGCCAATGGCAACGCGTATGGTGGTAGATAACGCAACCGTACTGGCGAACTACTTCGCCATGAGCGAACTCACCATCGGGCTGACGGTTGTCGCCATTGGTACCAGCCTGCCGGAGCTGGCAACGGCAATTGCGGGTCTGCGTAAAGGCGAAAACGATATTGCCGTCGGCAACATCATCGGCGCGAACATTTTTAATATTGTTATCGTCCTCGGACTGCCGGCGCTGATTACGCCGGGGGAAGTTAATCCGATGGCCTTCAGCCGTGACTATAGCGTCATGCTGCTGGTGAGCGTAATTTTTGCACTACTCTGCTGGCGACGTCCGCGCCAGATTGGTCGCGGCGCGGGTGCGCTGCTGACCGGCGGTTTTATCATATGGCTGGCGATGCTGTATTGGTTATCGCCACTTCTCGTTGGATAACTGGAAACGCATTATGTCGCACTTAGAGTTGCAACCGGGTTTTGACTTTCAGCAAGCAGGCAAGGAAGTCCTGGCAATTGAACGTGAAGGCCTGGCGGAGCTTGATCAGTACATCAACCAAAATTTTACTCTCGCCTGCGAGAAAATATTCAGCTGCCCGGGCAAAGTTGTGGTGATGGGGATGGGGAAATCCGGACACATCGGGCGGAAAATGGCGGCCACATTTGCCAGCACCGGCACCCCCTCATTTTTCGTGCATCCAGGCGAAGCCGCACATGGCGATCTGGGCATGGTCTCGCCGCAGGATGTAGTCATCGCCATCTCTAACTCCGGTGAATCCAATGAGATAGCGGCGTTAATCCCGGTGTTAAAACGTCTTCATGTACCGCTTATCTGCATGACCGGTCGTCCGGAAAGCAGCATGGCGCGTGCGGCAGATGTGCATCTGTGTGTTAAAGTGCCTAAGGAAGCTTGCCCGTTAGGCCTGGCGCCGACCAGCAGCACGACCGCAACGCTGGTGATGGGCGATGCGCTAGCCGTGGCATTATTAAAAGCGCGTGGCTTTACCGCGGAAGATTTTGCGTTATCTCATCCCGGTGGCGCACTAGGCCGTAAGCTTTTACTGCGCGTTAACGATATTATGCATACGGGCGATGAGATCCCGCATGTGACTAAAAGCGCCAGCCTGCGTGACGCCTTACTTGAGATCACGCGTAAAAATCTCGGCATGACCGTCATTTGCGATGATGACATGAAGATTGACGGTATTTTCACCGATGGCGATTTACGTCGCGTCTTCGATATGGGCGTTGATGTTCGCCAGTTAGGCATTGCCGATGTGATGACCCCTGGCGGCATTCGCGTGCGTCCGGGCATTCTTGCCGTCGATGCCCTGAATTTAATGCAGTCCCGCCATATCACCTCGGTAATGGTTGCTGATGGCGACCGGTTACTTGGTGTGTTACATATGCATGATCTGCTGCGTGCAGGTGTAGTGTAAGAAACTCAAGGATAAAGAAAATGAGTAAAGCAGGTGCGTCGCTTGCGACCTGTTATGGACCCGTCAGCACAGACGTTATCACCCGGGCAGAGAACATCCGTTTGCTGATCCTGGATGTGGATGGCGTACTGTCTGATGGTCTGATTTATATGGGCAACAACGGTGAAGAGCTAAAGGCTTTTAACGTCCGCGATGGTTACGGAATTCGCTGTGCGCTCACTTCCGGTATCGAGGTTGCCATTATTACCGGACGAAAGGCTAAACTTGTAGAAGATCGCTGTGCCACATTGGGGATCATGCATTTGTATCAGGGGCAGTCAGACAAACTGGTCGCCTTTAACGATCTCCTTAGCAAACTGGCGATCGCTCCTGAAAATGTTGCGTACGTTGGCGATGATCTGATCGACTGGCCGGTGATGGCACAAGTGGGATTAAGCGTGGCGGTGGCGGATGCTCATCCTTTGCTGATCCCGCGGGCCGATTATGTCACCCGCATCGATGGGGGACGCGGCGCGGTACGTGAAGTCTGCGATTTATTACTCCTGGCGCAGGGCAAACTGGACGAGGCCAAAGGGCAATCGATATGAGCAAAACCAGACGTTGGGTTATCATTCTACTGTCGCTGGCTGTCCTTGTGATGATTGGTATTAATCTGGCAGACAAAGACGACACCGCTGAGGTCGTCGTAAATAACAACGAGCCAACCTATAAGAGCGAACATACTGATACCGTTGTGTATAGTCCCGAAGGCGCACTGAGCTATCACTTGATCGCGCAAAACGTTGAATATTATTCGGAACAAGCGGTTTCGTGGTTTACTCAACCGGTATTAACCACATTTGATAAGGATAAAGTACCGACCTGGACGATCAAGGCTGATAAAGCCAAATTGACCAACGATCGGATGCTATATCTGTACGGCCATGTTGAGGTCAACGCCCTGGTGCCCGACTCTCAACTACGCAGAATTACGACCGATAACGCACAGATTAACCTGGTGACACAAGACGTCACTTCCGATGATCTCGTCACGTTATATGGCACAACATTTAACTCCAGCGGACTGAAGATGCGCGGCAACTTACGCAGCAAGAACGCCGAGCTGATTGAAAAGGTTAGAACCTCATATGAAATCCAAAACAAACAAACTCAGCCTTAATCTTGTGCTTGCCAGCGCACTTCTGGCCGCCAGCATCCCGGCATTCGCCGTCACCGGCGATACCGAGCAGCCGATTCACATTGAGTCGGACCAGCAGTCTCTTGATATGCAAGGCAACGTGGTGACCTTTACTGGCAACGTGATTGTGACTCAGGGCACCATCAAAATTAACGCCGATAAAGTCGTCGTAACCCGCCCTGGCGGTGAAGACGGTAAAGAAGTCATTGATGGCTACGGTAATCCTGCAACCTTTTACCAGATGCAGGACAACGGTAAACCGGTTAAAGGCCACGCCTCACACATGCATTATGAACTGGCGAAAGACTTCGTCGTTCTCACCGGTAAGGCTTACCTGGAACAGCTCGATAGCAACATCACGGGCGATAAGATCACCTATCTGGTGAAAGAGCAGAAAATGCAGGCCTTCAGCGATAAAGGCAAACGCGTCACCACCGTTCTGGTACCGTCGCAGTTGCAGGACAAAAACAAGGCTCCGGCAGAGAAAAAAGGTAACTGATTCGTTATGGCAACATTAACTGCAAAGAACCTTGCAAAAGCCTATAAGGGCCGCCGTGTGGTGGAAGATGTCAGTCTGACCGTCAACTCCGGGGAGATCGTCGGTCTGCTCGGTCCTAACGGTGCGGGCAAGACAACGACCTTTTACATGGTGGTCGGCATTGTCCCACGTGATGCGGGCAACATTATCATTGATGACGAAGACATCAGCCTGCTGCCTCTGCATGCGCGCGCGCGTCGCGGCATCGGCTACTTGCCGCAGGAAGCGTCTATTTTCCGTCGCCTGAGCGTGTTTGATAACCTGATGGCGGTGCTGCAAATTCGTGACGATCTTACCAGCGAGCAGCGGGAAGATCGCGCCAACGAGCTGATGGAAGAGTTCCACATCGAACACCTGCGTGACAGCATGGGACAGTCGCTCTCCGGTGGTGAACGACGCCGCGTGGAGATCGCCCGCGCACTGGCCGCGAATCCGAAATTTATCCTGCTGGATGAACCGTTTGCCGGTGTTGACCCGATTTCCGTTATTGATATCAAACGGATCATCGAACATCTGCGCGACAGCGGGCTTGGGGTGCTGATTACCGACCATAACGTTCGCGAAACGCTGGCAGTGTGTGAGCGCGCCTACATCGTGAGTCAGGGCCACCTGATCGCGCATGGCACGCCAACAGAAATACTGCAGGATGAGCACGTTAAACGCGTATACCTTGGGGAAGACTTCAGACTCTGATAGGGTAGAAGACTTCACGTCACCGCAGGAGAGAACAACTCTGAACATGAAGCAAGGTTTGCAACTCAGGCTTAGCCAACAACTGGCGATGACGCCTCAGCTACAACAGGCTATCCGTCTGTTGCAGCTGTCCACGCTGGAACTTCAGCAAGAACTTCAGCAAGCGCTGGAAAGTAACCCACTGCTCGAGCAAACCGATCTTCACGACGAAATTGATACCCAGGAAAAACAGGACAGCGAATCCCTCGACACCGCAGATGCTCTCGAACAAAAAGAGATGCCAGAGGAGCTGCCACTTGACGCCAGTTGGGATGAAATTTACACCGCCGGTACGCCTTCTGGCACCAGCGGGGATTACATCGACGACGAACTGCCTGTGTATCAGGGTGAGACCACGCAATCGCTGCAGGATTACCTGATGTGGCAAGTGGAGCTGACCCCGTTCTCGGATACCGATCGCGCAATTGCGACATCCATTGTTGATGCGGTAGACGAAACCGGTTATCTCACCGTAACCCTGGACGATATTCTCGAAAGCATGGGCGATGACGACGTCGGCATGGACGAAATCGAAGCCGTGCTTAAACGCATTCAGCGTTTTGATCCCGTGGGCGTGGCGGCCAAAGATCTCCGCGACTGCTTATTGATCCAACTTTCACAGTTTGATAAAGCCACGCCGTGGCTGGAAGAAGCGCGCCTGATCATCAGCGATCACCTCGATCTGTTAGCCAACCATGACTTCCGCACGCTGATGCGCGTAACCCGGCTGAAAGAAGATGTGCTGAAAGAAGCCGTCAATCTTATTCAGTCCCTGGACCCCAGACCTGGGCAGTCTATCCAGACCGGGGAGCCAGAATACGTTATTCCGGATGTACTGGTGCGTAAGCATAACGATCGCTGGGTGGTCGAACTCAACGGCGACAGCATTCCACGGTTGCAGATTAACCAGCACTACGCCGCCATGTGCAACAGCGCGCGCAACGACGCTGACAGCCAGTTTATTCGTAGCAATCTGCAGGATGCAAAGTGGCTGATTAAAAGCCTGGAAAGTCGCAATGATACGCTGCTGCGCGTCAGTCGCTGTATCGTTGAACAGCAGCAAGCCTTCTTTGATCAAGGCGAAGAGTTTATGAAACCGATGGTGCTGGCGGATATCGCCCAGGCCGTCGAGATGCACGAATCGACCATTTCCCGAGTGACCACGCAAAAGTATCTGCACAGTCCGCGCGGCATTTTTGAATTGAAGTATTTCTTTTCCAGTCACGTTAACACTGAAGGCGGAGGCGAAGCCTCATCCACAGCTATCCGTGCACTGGTGAAGAAATTAATTGCTGCGGAAAACCCCGCGAAACCGCTGAGTGACAGCAAGTTAACCTCTATGCTGTCAGAACAGGGTATCATGGTGGCACGCCGCACTGTTGCGAAGTACCGAGAGTCTTTATCCATTCCGCCGTCGAACCAGCGCAAACAGCTGGTCTGACCCAACCGATAAGGAAGACACTATGCAGCTCAACATCACTGGAAACAACGTCGAAATCACTGAAGCCTTACGCGATTTTGTTAATACAAAATTCGCCAAGCTAGAACAATATTTCGACCGGATTAATCAGGTCTATATTGTGTTGAAAGTGGAGAAGGTGACACATATCTCGGATGCAACACTGCATGTGAACGGTGGCGAAATTCATGCCAGCGCGGAAGGTCAGGATATGTACGCCGCCATTGACGGTTTAATTGATAAACTGGCTCGGCAGTTAACAAAACATAAAGATAAACTGAAACAGCACTAACTTGTCCGGGCAGTTAGCGGGTGCAGGACGGCCTGTTGTGTAGCACAACGGGCCATTTGTACAGTTAGCGCTTAGGTGAAATTATGACAAATAACGATACGACTCTACAACTGAGCAATGTTCTTAACCAGGAATGTACACGCGCTGGCGTTCACTGCCAAAGCAAGAAACGCGCGCTGGAAATCATCAGCGAACTGGCGGCAAAACAGCTCAGCTTGCCCTCTCAGGTGGTATTTGAAGCCATTCTGACGCGTGAAAAAATGGGCAGTACCGGCATCGGTAATGGAATTGCTATCCCGCACGGAAAGCTGGAAGAAGACACGATGCGCGCAGTTGGCGTGTTTGTGCAACTTGAAACGCCAATTGCTTTCGACGCCATTGATAATCAACCCGTCGATCTGCTTTTCGCCCTGCTGGTTCCGGCAGACCAAACCAAGACGCATTTGCATACGTTGTCGCTGGTCGCCAAACGTCTGGCCGATAAAACCATCTGCCGCCGCCTGCGCGCAGCACAGAGTGACCAGGAGTTGTATCAAATCATCACGGACACCGAAGGTGGACTGGATGAAGCATAACAACCCAATGGCATCCTTTTTTGTCGTTGTGAGGAGAAACAGTACATGGTACTGATGATCGTCAGCGGTCGTTCGGGGTCAGGAAAATCTGTCGCCCTGCGAGCGCTGGAAGATATGGGTTTTTACTGCGTGGATAACCTTCCCGTAGTGCTGTTGCCCGATCTGGCTCGTACTCTGGCCGATCGCCAGATTTCTGCGGCCGTCAGCATTGATGTGCGCAACATGCCTGAGTCCCCAGAGATTTTCGAGCAGGCAATGAACAATCTGCCTGAAGGCTTCTCACCACAGTTGCTGTTCCTTGACGCCGATCGTAACACCCTGATTCGCCGCTACAGCGACACGCGTCGTCTGCATCCTCTTTCCAGCAAGAACTTATCTCTGGAGAGCGCTATCGATAAGGAAAGCGATTTGCTGGAGCCGCTGCGCTCTCGTGCTGACCTGATCGTGGATACCTCCGAAATGTCCGTGCACGAACTGGCGGAAATGTTGCGTACTCGCCTGCTAGGCAAGCGTGAACGCGAGTTGACGATGGTATTCGAATCCTTTGGTTTCAAACACGGTATCCCAATTGACGCGGATTACGTCTTTGACGTGCGCTTCCTGCCTAACCCGCACTGGGATCCGAAGCTGCGCCCGATGACCGGTCTTGACCGCCCCGTTGCCGCCTTCCTTGACAGGCACACAGAAGTACACAATTTTATCTACCAGACTCGCAGCTATCTTGAGCTATGGTTACCCATGCTGGAGACCAACAACCGCAGCTACCTCACCGTAGCTATCGGCTGTACCGGCGGGAAACACCGTTCGGTGTATATTGCAGAGCAGCTGGCAGACTACTTCCGCTCACGCGGTAAAAACGTACAGTCACGCCATCGTACGCTGGAAAAACGTAAATCATGACCGTGAAGCAAACTGTTGAAATCACGAATAAGCTGGGTATGCATGCTCGCCCAGCCATGAAACTGTTTGAATTGATGCAGGGTTTTGAAGCAGAAGTTTTGCTGCGTAATGATGAAGGAACGGAAGCCGAGGCAAACAGTGTTATCGCTCTGCTGATGCTGGATTCCGCCAAAGGGCGTCAGATAGAAGTTGAAGCCACGGGTCCACAGGAAGTGGAAGCCCTGGCAGCGGTGATTGCCCTGTTTAATTCAGGATTTGATGAAGATTAGTCGAGTACCTGAAGCGCTGCGCTCATCAGGCCTACACGGCAACGTCACACTCCCGTAGGCCGGATCCGTATCCGGCAATAAACCCGTTAATACAGCTTATTTTCCCGCATAAACGACTCACCGCCTAGCTGGCGCATTTGGCGCATAATCCACGCCTGACGGCTACGTACATAACCAGAAGGCGCATTCGCTTTAAAACGCAAAGGATTGGGTAATACCGCCGCCAGCAAGGCCGCTTCAGACAGACTCAGCCGACTGGCTGGCTTATGGAAATAGCGCTGCGCCGCTGCCTCCACGCCGAAAACCCCATCACCAAACTCAGCAATATTCAGGTAAACGGTCAGAATACGCTTCTTGCTCCAGACGGTTTCCATACCCAGCGTTAGCCCGGCTTCGAGACCTTTACGCACCCAGCTACGTCCATCCCACAGAAAGAGGTTTTTTGCCGTCTGTTGCGATAACGTCGACGCCCCGCGAATACGGTTTTCATTACGTTCGTTGTGCGCCAGCGCTTTCTCTATGGCGGAAACATCGAATCCCCAGTGCTCGGGAAACTTCTGGTCCTCCGCGGCGATCACCGCCAGTCCCATCCACGGTGAGATCTCATCCATGCTCACCCAGTCTGAGTGCGCCACATAACCGAAATCACCGGACAGCCATGCGCTCAGTTGCCGCTCGACCATCACGGCAGAGAAAGGGACTGGCATCACGCTGAAAAGTGCGATGCCCCCGCCCCAGAATACGGCGAGGACAACGACCGCCCGCAGAAAGATACGTCGCAGAAAGGCGGTAACTCCTTTTCTCATTCAGCCAGCACCAGCACACGTGATACCAGTTTATCGATACCACTCGCGGCCTGAGCGATATCCTGCGCCAGCATATAGGCGGGAGTAGTGACGATTTTGTTGTCTTCATCAACGACAATGTCATCAACCGGACAAGGCACATGCTCAGCGCCCATCTCTTCCAGCACCTCTGCCGTATCAATATCAGTACCGATGGTCAGACGCAGCGGAAAGTCAAAAATTTTAGGTAACATGGCAGGCGCAATGCACATAAATCCCAGCGGCTTACCCGCCTGATGCATAGCCACCGCCAGCGCAGCTAAGTCGCTATCAACCCGGCACTCACTGCCCTGGCTGGCAAAATTGCTCAGATTTTTGGCCGCGCCAAACCCGCCTGGCACGATCAACGCATCCAGTTCCGTTGAGACTGCCTGAGCAAGTGGGCGAATATCACCGCGTGTTATACGGGCGGCTTCAATCAGCACATTACGCGTTTCCTGCATCGGCTCGCCGGTCAGATGATTAATCACATCCGCTTGTTGTTTATCCGGTGCGAAACAGACGGCCTGAGCGCCGTTGCGGGCAATCGCCAGAAGCGTGAGAACAGTTTCATGGATCTCTGCGCCGTCATACACGCCGCATCCGCTGAGCACTACACCCACTTTTTTCATCGTGATACTCCTTTCTCAACTGGCTGAAACATATTAGTTATTATGATTTAAATGCTACGCTTCACACATTTAACTGATTCATGTAACAAATTATTTAAGATTTGCTATCTTAACTGCGTGCGGCCTGAAAATTAGGGCTGCGCCCTTGTAAACAATGATAATAATTTACGGCGCAGCCACGATTTCCCTGGTGTTGGCGCAGTATTCGCGCACCCCGGTCAAGCCGGGGTCATTTTTTTTCCACGCTCGCCACCCAGGCCTTCAATACCGCCACGTCGTGCTGCCACTCCTGCTTCATCTCTTCAATCCATTCAGCAACATTATCTTCCCAGGCTGGAAGATCTGGCGACTGGATTTGCTGACCTAACTGTTGCAGGTGGCGCAGCCCCACGGAACCTGCCGCGCCTTTAATTTTATGGCCTTCCTCAACAACGCCTTTTTTATCCCGTGCGGTCAGATTGGACTCCAGCACGCTCAAATATCCCGGCATCATCTTCTCAAACACCGCCAGCCCGTCGGTTATTAACTTCGGTCCCACCAGCTCGAGGTATTGTTCCAACATAGGAATATCTAACAGCGCTTGCGATTTACTGCTCTCTTCAGATGTCACAGTGCTCTCCTCTTTGTTTCGGGTATCCCAGTATTTTTTGATCATGGCGGTTAACGCCGGAACCGACAGCGGCTTACTCAGCACGTCGTCCATTCCCGCGTCCAGATACTCTTTTTTATCTTTCAGAACGTTGGCGGTAAGCGCAACCAGCGGCGGCAGGTCCTCACGGGCGTATTTTTGCGTCAGCTCGCGCGAGATATCCAGACCGGTCATATCCGGTAGCTGAATATCCAGCAGCACCAGGTCATATTCGCCCGGCGTGAACATTTCCAGCGCGGCTTTCCCGGTCATGGCGACATCCACGCTGTTGCCCAGTTTTTCCAGCACTGAACGCGCGACAATAACGTTCAGTTCGATATCTTCCACCAGCAGCACATTCAGGGCTGGCAGCGGCATGTCGTCGTCTTCAAAGGCGTCTTCAATCTCTTCCGCTACCGCAGGCGCATGCACGGTCAGCGTAAAGATGGAGCCTTTGCCAGCCTGGCTGGAGACCGTAATATCACCGCCCATGTTTTTCGCCAGACGCTTCGATACGGCCAGTCCAATCCCGGTTCCCGTTGCCGGTTTGCCGCCATTGCTGTCCTTCACCTGATAATACATGGCGAAGATTTTATCTTGCTCATCCTGCGGAATACCGATCCCGGAATCTTCAACTTCGAAATGCAGTATATTCCCCTGGTCATAGCGCGCCCGCACGGTTACCTGCCCCTGCTGGGTAAACTTCACGGCGTTGCTGATCAGATTCCACAGAATCTGGCGCAAACGCGTGCCGTCGGTAATGACCTTATGCGGCAGTGGTAACGTCGGCTCAAGTACAAAACGCAGCCCTTTTTGCTGCGCCTGCAGGCCAGAGAGGTTTTCCAGATCCGCCATAAAGCTGGTGAAATCGATCGGCTGGTTATCGAGCTGAACTTTACGTCGCTCCATTTTATCCATGTCGATAATATCGTTGAAAATATTCCCCAGCGTCACGGCAGAGACGTGGATTGTTTTCAGGTATTTTTCCTGCTCAGCGGTCAGATCCGTATCCAGCAGGATCCGGCTTAAGCCGACAATGCCGTTAAGCGGGGTGCGCAGTTCGTGGCTGATGGTAGAAATGAAGGTGGTCTTATCGCGGCTGGCGCGCTCTAACGCATCCTGATAACGCTTACGCTCGGTAATATCGCGCCCAAACCCCATCAGACCATGCCGCTTACCTACGCGGTCATAGTAAGGTACTTTGCGAATTTCAAAGCAGGCTTTGCGCCCGTCAGGATAGTCCAGCCACTGTTCGTAGGTGAGCGAGACGTTATGACGGAACACCTTCTCGTCGGTTTCAATGACCTTTTCTGCCGCCTCAGGGGAGTAAACATCAGCCGGTTTTAAATTCACCAACTGCTTTTCGCTCTTGCCGGTCAGCAGTTCCATGGCACGGTTACAGCCGGAAAATTCTTTATCTTCATTACGATAAAAAACCAGATCCGGCGAGGCATCAAGGAAAGAGCGTAAAAAGGAAGACTGCTGCTCAAGCTGAATCTGCGCTTCTTCGCGCTCTTTGATTTCAACCTTCAACTGCTCGAACGTATCCTGGCGCTCCGCTTCGGCTTTTTCGCGCTCAACAATTTCCTGATTAAGCTGGGCAATATTATCTTTTAACTGCACATTGAGCTTGAGATCGCGCTCGCGCATCTCTTCCAGCTTTTGTACCAGTCGTGACAAGCGTTGCCGGGACTCTTCCAGTTGCTCCACCACCACTGACAGAAAATAGACGGCCCAGGGGGTAATCAACAGACCAAAAAAGATAGAGCGGATAACATCAATGCTTTCTACCTGGCCATGCAGCACCATGGTGACAGCCATCTGCACCACAATCGCCAACACGACCAGCGCCAGCGCCAATAACAGCGAAAAGCGCACCAGACCCAATTTCATCATCAGGTCGACGTAATATTGCGCCAGCATACGGATTTGCTTCATAGAGGGTTCCTTCACGACAACTTGGCACAATAATACTCAATTCTCAGCGTGACGTTGAAGATTGTGCAAGAAATGCGGAGGTTATCGGTGAAATGACCGAGGAGAGATTCAACGTGGGCCTGATAAGCGTAGCGTCATCAGGCAAGCAGGCGCAGATTGCCGGATGGTTAGCTCCCAGGCTGAATCCACGGAGTGCCAAGCGCAGAGCCTTGAACACCATGAGCATTGAGATAGCGATCCAGTTCGACCATCCCGGTCCAGCGGTTTTCACACCATAGCGGAGCCAACAGCATTGGGCGACGCGCGCTGGCAGAGATTCGATGATAAATCACCTCTGGCGGCGTATGGCGGATCATCTCCCCGGCGGTAACCGTGTAGTCGTCCAGTTCAATTCCGTTCAGCCGTCCAGCTTCCCAGGCCTTTGCCATCGTACTGCCTTTCACAATATGCAGCGGATGCAGCTTAATACCGTCAACGCCCGTCTCCACCACTCGTTCCATGGTTTGCAGACAGTCTGCCTGTCCTTCTCCCGGCAGACCAACAATCAGGTGTGAGCACACTTTCAGCCCGCGCTCGCGCGCCAGCCGCGTAGTGTTCTGATAGCAGGCAAAATCATGGCCGCGGTTAATCCGGTGCAGAGTTTTGTCATGCGCGGTTTGCAGACCGAGCTCCAGCCATACCTCATAGCCGAGGTCTTTATACTCACAAAGCAGATCGAGTACCGCATCCGGCACGCAGTCGGGGCGCGTCCCAACGCATAACCCGACGATGTTGGCCTGGCTGACCGCCTGTTGATACATCGAACGCAGCACCTGTACTTCCGCAAAGGTGCTGGTATAAGCCTGGAAATAGGCCAGATAGCGTCTGGCGCGATTGACCAACTGCGCCTGATGCTCAAGCTGCTCGGCAATTGAATGGTGCTGCTGTGCTTCATCGGCAAACGAGGCGACATTACAGAAAGTACATCCGCCGCGTCCGATGGTGCCATCACGGTTTGGACAGCTAAAGCCGCCGTGCAGCGTGAGTTTATGAACCTTTTGCCCATAACGGCGAGAAAGATCCCCACCAAACATATTGACTAATTTCTGTAACTGCATAATCTGGTAGACCGCGCCTTGAAAAGAGGCCAAAGCCTGCCATTTTTTGCCCCAGTCGGCGATGACCTGGATCAATCGCCCTGGCGAGCCTTTATTTATTGCATAACAAATCAAAATAATCGAAATTCCATTCACTCAAAATATAATTACTTTTCCTTATATCCAGCTGTTTTTTTTATCTTCTTATACTCTCCGCGTAAAAACAGTATCTTTAAGACGCCAAAACTCTAAAAACCAGCATAAAATGCCAAGTATATCGATAAACAAAGGGAGGACGAGAGATATCCGGCCTCTCTTACAGTGAGACAGATCACACTTCCCAGGGCATCCTCCTCAGGTTATATCAATGTATAAAACCCTTTTATTTCAATATTTTCATAAAGTTAATTGCCCAATAGCACATTTTTGCATAAATAAGATTGCCATTTGACCTGTGTGTGGATTCCCGATAACTTGGAAATCCGCTGGAAGCTTTCTGGATGAGCAGTCTGCTCATCATATTTATGCAGTAATTGAGATTCCCTCTGAAGCAAGTCCTCAAACTTGTTTGACCTGTGCGAAAAGGATAAAGAGGGCGAATGCGAGGTAAGCGTATGACACGCAAACCCCGTCGCCATGCTCTTGGTGTGCCCGTGCGCAACGGTCCAGATGGGAATCCCGCAGAGCCTGGGGAGGTTCACTGATATGTTGTACGATAAATCCCTTGAGAGGGATAACTGTGGTTTCGGCCTGATCGCCCACATAGAAGGCGAACCTAGCCACAAGGTAGTGCGTACCGCCATACACGCACTGGCCCGCATGCAGCACCGTGGCGCAATTCTTGCCGATGGAAAAACCGGCGATGGTTGCGGCCTGCTGTTACAAAAACCTGACCGCTTTTTCCGCATCGTAGCGCAAGAGCGCGGCTGGCGTTTAGCCAAAAACTACGCCGTCGGCATGATCTTTTTAAATAAAGACGCTGAGCTGGCAGCGGCTTCTCGTCGCATTGTAGAAGAAGAATTACAGCAGGAGACCCTGTCGATTGTCGGCTGGCGCGACGTGCCGACTAACGAAGGTGTTCTCGGTGAAATTGCGCTCTCCTCCCTGCCTCGTATCGAGCAAATTTTTGTTAATGCCCCTGCGGGCTGGCGTCCGCGTGATATGGAGCGTCGCCTGTTCATCGCGCGCCGTCGTATCGAAAAACGCCTCCAGGAAGATAAAGACTTCTACGTCTGTAGCTTGTCGAACCTGGTCAATATCTATAAAGGTCTGTGTATGCCGGCGGATCTGCCGCGCTTTTACCTGGACCTGGCGGACCTGCGTCTGGAATCGGCCATCTGCCTGTTCCACCAGCGCTTCTCCACCAACACCGTACCACGCTGGCCGCTGGCGCAACCGTTTCGCTACCTGGCGCACAATGGTGAAATCAACACCATCACCGGCAACCGCCAGTGGGCGCGCGCTCGTACCTATAAATTCCAGACGCCGCTGATCCCTGATCTGCACGACGCCGCACCGTTCGTTAACGAAACCGGCTCCGACTCCAGCTCAATGGATAACATGCTGGAACTGCTGCTGGCTGGTGGGATGGATATCATCCGCGCCATGCGTCTACTGGTGCCGCCGGCCTGGCAGAATAACCCGGATATGGACCCGGAGCTGCGCGCGTTCTTCGACTTTAACTCCATGCACATGGAGCCGTGGGATGGTCCGGCGGGTATCGTTATGTCCGACGGTCGCTTTGCCGCCTGTAACCTTGACCGCAACGGCCTGCGTCCGGCGCGCTACGTCATCACCAAAGACAAGCTGATTACCTGCGCTTCTGAAGTCGGGATCTGGGATTATCAGCCGGATGAAGTGGTTGAGAAAGGTCGCGTCGGCCCTGGGGAGTTGATGGTTATCGATACCCGTAGCGGGCGCATTCTGCATTCAGCTGAAACCGATGACGATCTGAAAAGCCGCCACCCCTACAAAGAGTGGATGGAGAAGAACGTCCGCCGTCTGGTGCCTTTCGAAGACCTGGCTGACGATCAGGTCGGCAGCCGTGAACTGGACGATGACACCCTCGCCAGCTACCAGAAACAGTTTAACTACAGCGCTGAAGAGCTGGATTCCGTTATCCGCGTGCTCGGTGAAAATGGTCAGGAAGCGGTCGGTTCAATGGGTGATGATACCCCGTTTGCCGTGCTCTCCAGCCAGCCGCGCATCATTTATGACTACTTCCGCCAGCAGTTTGCCCAGGTCACCAACCCGCCGATCGACCCGCTGCGTGAAGCGCACGTCATGTCGCTGGCCACCAGCATCGGTCGTGAGATGAACGTCTTCTGCGAAGCCGAAGGTCAGGCGCACCGTCTGAGCTTTAAGTCGCCGATCCTGCTGTACTCCGATTTCACCCAGCTCACCACCATGAAAGAGGAGCATTATCGCGCTGACCGACTGGATATCACCTTCGACGTGACTGAAACCACGCTCGAAGAGACCGTCAAAGCATTGTGCGATAAGGCTGAACAGATGGTGCGTAACGGCACGGTGCTGCTGGTGCTCTCTGACCGTAATATCGCAAAAAACCGCTTGCCGGTTCCGGCACCGATGGCCGTTGGCGCAGTACAAACACGTCTGGTAGAACAAAGCCTGCGTTGCGATGCCAACATCATCGTTGAAACCGCCAGCGCCCGTGACCCGCACCATTTTGCCGTTCTGCTCGGTTTTGGCGCGACGGCCATTTATCCGTATCTGGCGTATGAAACGCTGGGACGTCTGATCGACACTCAAGCGATTGCCAAAGATTACCGGACCGTGATGCTGAACTACCGTAACGGCATCAACAAGGGTCTGTACAAAATCATGTCCAAAATGGGCATCTCGACCATCGCCTCTTACCGCTGCTCGAAGCTGTTTGAAGCCGTTGGTCTGCACGATGATGTTGTGGCTTTATGCTTCCAGGGCGTGGTCAGTCGCATCAGCGGCGCGGGTTTTACCGACTTCCAGCAGGATCTGCTGAACCTCTCCAAACATGCCTGGCTGGCGCGTAAGCCTATCAGCCAGGGCGGTTTGCTGAAGTACGTCCACGGCGGCGAATACCACGCCTACAACCCGGACGTGGTGCGCACGCTGCAACAGGCAGTACAAAGCGGCGAGTACAGCGACTATCAGGAATATGCAAAGCTGGTCAATGAGCGTCCGGCGGCCACGCTGCGCGATCTGCTGGCGATTACACCTGGCGATGAAGCCGTAAGCATTAGCGAAGTAGAACCCGCAACCGAACTGTTTAAACGCTTTGATACCGCAGCGATGTCTATCGGGGCATTAAGCCCGGAAGCACACGAGGCGCTGGCCGAAGCCATGAACAGCATCGGCGGTAACTCGAACTCCGGTGAAGGCGGCGAAGATCCGGCGCGCTACGGCACTAACAAGGTGTCGCGCATTAAGCAGGTGGCTTCCGGTCGCTTTGGCGTAACCCCAGCGTACCTGGTCAATGCTGATGTCATTCAGATTAAAGTCGCTCAAGGCGCGAAGCCGGGCGAAGGCGGTCAGTTACCGGGTGATAAAGTCACCCCGTACATCGCCAAACTGCGTTATTCGGTGCCGGGCGTGACGCTGATCTCCCCGCCGCCGCACCACGATATCTACTCTATCGAGGACTTAGCGCAGCTGATTTTCGACCTGAAACAGGTTAACCCGAAAGCGATGATCTCGGTGAAGCTGGTTTCCGAACCGGGCGTCGGCACTATTGCGACCGGCGTGGCGAAAGCCTATGCGGATCTGATTACCATTGCCGGTTACGACGGCGGTACCGGGGCAAGCCCACTCTCCTCGGTAAAATACGCGGGCTGCCCGTGGGAGCTGGGGCTGGTGGAAACTCAGCAGGCGCTGGTGGCTAACGGTCTGCGTCACAAGATCCGTCTGCAGGTCGATGGCGGTCTGAAAACCGGCGTCGATATCATTAAAGCGGCAATTTTGGGTGCAGAAAGCTTCGGTTTCGGCACCGGCCCCATGGTCGCGCTGGGCTGTAAATACCTGCGTATTTGCCATCTGAACAACTGCGCAACCGGCGTGGCAACTCAGGATGACAAACTGCGTAAGAACCACTATCACGGCCTGCCGTTCAAAGTGACTAACTACTTTGAATTTATCGCCCGCGAAACCCGCGAGCTGATGGCGCAACTGGGCGTGAAACGTCTGGTGGATCTGATTGGTCGTACCGACCTGCTCAAAGAGCTGGAAGGGTTTACCGCCAAGCAGCAGAAGCTGGAGCTGTCTCGTCTGCTGGAAACCGCTGAACCGCATCCAGGTAAAGCGCTGCATTGCACTGAAAACAATCCGCCGTTTGATAACGGCGTGCTGAACGCCCAGCTGTTACAGCAGGCGAAACCGTTTGTCGATGAGCGCCAGAGCAAAACCTTCTGGTTCGATATCCGCAACACCGACCGTTCCGTCGGCGCATCGCTGTCGGGCTATATCGCTCAGACGCATGGCGATCAGGGGCTGGCATCTGACCCGATTAAAGCGCACTTCAGCGGTACCGCAGGCCAGAGCTTCGGCGTGTGGAACGCGGGCGGCGTGGAGCTGTATCTGACCGGCGATGCCAACGACTATGTCGGTAAAGGCATGGCGGGCGGCCTGCTGGCAGTGCGTCCTCCGGTTGGCTCTGCTTTCCGTAGCCATGAGGCGAGCATCATTGGTAACACCTGCCTGTATGGTGCTACCGGTGGCCGCCTGTTTGCTGCGGGTCGTGCGGGTGAGCGTTTTGCGGTGCGTAACTCCGGCGCTATTACCGTGGTTGAAGGTATTGGCGACAACGGCTGTGAATATATGACCGGCGGCATCGTGTGTATTCTCGGCAAAACCGGCGTCAACTTCGGTGCAGGCATGACCGGCGGATTCGCCTACGTGCTCGACGAAGACGGTGAATTCCGCAAACGCGTGAACCCGGAACTGGTAGAAGTACTGAGCGTGGACTCGCTGGCTATTCATGAGGAACACCTGCGCGGTCTGATTACCGAGCATGTACAACATACCGGTTCTTCACACGGCGAAGAGATCCTGGCGAACTGGCCAGCATTCTCGGCGAAATTCGCGCTGGTAAAACCGAAATCCAGTGATGTGAAAGCACTGTTGGGTCACCGTAGTCGTAGCGCAGCAGAGCTGCGTGTGCAGGCGCAGTAAGGGGTAGCAGCAATGAGTCAGAACGTATACCAATTTATCGACCTGCAGCGCGTTGATCCACCGAAGAAACCGCTGAAGATCCGTAAGATCGAATTTATCGAGATCTACGAGCCGTTTTCCGAAGGCCAGGCCAAAGCACAGGCTGATCGCTGTCTTTCCTGCGGCAACCCGTACTGCGAGTGGAAGTGCCCGGTACATAACTACATTCCGAACTGGCTTAAGCTGGCGAATGAGGGACGTATTTTTGAAGCGGCAGAACTGTCGCACCAGACTAACACTCTGCCGGAAGTCTGTGGCCGAGTGTGCCCGCAGGATCGTCTTTGTGAAGGATCCTGCACGCTAAACGATGAGTTCGGTGCGGTGACTATCGGCAACATCGAGCGCTATATCAACGATAAAGCGTTCGAGATGGGCTGGCGTCCGGATATGACTGGCGTTCGCCAGACGGACAAGCGCGTGGCGATCATCGGTGCAGGTCCGGCGGGCCTGGCCTGTGCTGATGTGCTGACCCGCAACGGCGTGAAGGCGGTGGTATTTGACCGCCACCCGGAAATCGGCGGTCTGCTGACCTTCGGGATCCCGGCATTCAAGCTGGAGAAAGAGGTCATGACCCGTCGCCGTGAAATCTTCACCGGTATGGGCATTGAGTTCAAACTAAACGTGGAAGTGGGCCGCGACGTGCAGCTCAACGATCTGCTGAAGGATTACGATGCCATGTTCCTTGGCGTAGGTACCTATCAGTCGATGCGCGGTGGGCTGGAAAACGAAGACGCTCCCGGCGTATTTGATGCCCTGCCGTTCCTGATCGCCAATACCAAACAGTTGATGGGATTTGGCGAAAGCAGTGACGAGCCGTACATCAGTATGGAAGGCAAACGCGTCGTTGTTCTCGGCGGTGGCGATACCGCGATGGACTGCGTGCGGACCTCGGTTCGCCAGAACGCGGCACACGTAATCTGCGCCTATCGCCGCGACGAAGAGAACATGCCGGGTTCCAAACGCGAGGTGAAAAACGCGCGTGAAGAAGGCGTCGAGTTCCAGTTCAACGTCCAGCCTTTAGGCGTGGAAGTGAATGCCAACGGTAAAGTGTGCGGCGTGAAAATGGCGCGCACCGAAATGGGCGAACCGGATGCGAAGGGGCGTCGCCGCGCGGAGATCGTCGCCGGTTCCGAGCACGTTGTTCCAGCTGATGCGGTGGTACTGGCGTTTGGCTTCCGCCCGCACAGTATGGAGTGGCTGAAAGAGCACAGCGTCGAGCTGGATTCTCAGGGCCGTATTATTGCTCCGGAACGCAGCGATAACGCCTTCCAGACCAGCAACCCAAAAATCTTCGCTGGTGGCGACATCGTGCGTGGTTCGGATCTTGTAGTCACCGCGATTGCCGAAGGTCGTAAAGCGGCAGACGGTATCCTGAACTACCTGGAAGTGTAAGTAAGCGTCCTCTGGCATCTCATCTTCAAACGCTGATGAGATGCCAGATTCCTCGCAATACCCCTGCCCCCTCCCCTCTATCAACACCGTGAAAGAGAACTAAAAAAACATACGGAAACGTTTGCTTTATTCTGAGAACTGTATATTATGCGGCGGATTTTTTGGGCAAAATTCATGGAGGCGTTGTGTCGCAGGACAACAATTATAGCCAGGGCCCCGTCCCTCTGGCGGCGCGGAAGGGCGTGATTCCACTAACGTTTGTCATGTTGGGACTCACATTTTTTTCCGCCAGTATGTGGACCGGTGGCACACTCGGTACCGGTCTTTCCTATAATGATTTCTTCCTGGCAGTTCTCTTCGGTAATCTTCTCCTCGGTATTTACACTGCATTTCTCGGTTTTATCGGCGCAAAAACAGGGCTCTCAACCCACCTTCTGGCACGTTACTCATTTGGTTTGAAAGGTTCATGGCTTCCCTCACTGCTCTTAGGCGGTACACAGGTAGGCTGGTTTGGCGTTGGTGTGGCCATGTTTGCTATCCCGGTTGGCAAAGCGACGGGGATTGACGTCAATATTCTGATTGCGGTTTCCGGTCTGTTGATGACCCTGACTATCTTTTTTGGCATCTCGGCGCTGACCGTTTTATCTATCATCGCCGTACCAGCCATCGTCGTTCTTGGCAGCTACTCCGTCTGGCTGGCGGTGAGCGATGTTGGCGGTTTAGACCATTTAAAAGCGATAGTGCCGCAGACACCGCTGAATTTCTCCACCGCACTGGCGCTGGTGGTCGGCTCATTTATCAGCGCAGGCACGTTAACCGCCGACTTTGTCCGCTTTGGCCGCAACGCCAAAGGTGCGGTACTGATTGCCATGGTGGCATTTTTCCTTGGCAACTCGTTGATGTTTATCTTCGGCGCTGCGGGTGCCGCCGCTGTTGGACAGGCGGACATCTCTGACGTGATGATTGCTCAGGGCCTGCTGCTGCCCGCGATTGTGGTGCTCGGCCTGAATATCTGGACCACCAACGACAATGCGCTCTACGCTTCAGGTTTGGGATTTGCCAATATTACCGGCCTTTCCAGCCGTTCGTTGTCGGTGGCTAACGGTATTATCGGCACACTGTGCGCGCTGTGGCTTTACAATAACTTTGTCGGTTGGCTGACATTTTTGTCGGCAGCGATTCCTCCAATTGGTGGAGTGATTATCGCCGACTATCTGCTGAACCATCGCCGATATGCCGACTTCAGCAAAGCACAATTTATTTCCGTAAACTGGATAGCTATCCTGTCCGTTGCACTGGGCATTGCCGCCGGTCACTATATTCCCGGTATTGTACCCGTCAACGCCGTACTCGGCGGCGTATTCAGCTATATCCTGCTGAACCCACTTTTCAATCGCAGCCTTGCTAAATCACCAGAGGTCAGCCATGCAGAATAATAACATCACCATTCGTCAGGCGCGTTTACAGGGACGCGAAGGATTGTGGCAGCTCACGGTTGAAAACGGACGCTTCAGCCGAATTGAGGCTCAGGACGCCGCTACGTTGCCGCAGGGGGAAGTGCTTGATGCCGAAGGTGGCCTGGCAATCCCACCGTTCGTAGAGCCACATATCCACCTGGATACCACGCAAACCGCGGGGGAGCCGAGCTGGAACCAGTCTGGTACGTTATTTGAAGGCATTGAGCGCTGGGCCGAACGTAAGGCAATGCTCACTCACGATGACGTGAAAGCGCGCGCCATGCAGACTCTTAAGTGGCAGATGGCCAACGGCATCCAGTATGTCCGCACTCACGTTGACGTTTCCGACCCAACGCTGACCGCGCTGAAAGCCATGCTGGAGGTGAAGCAAGAAGTCGCTCCGTGGGTAGAGCTACAGATTGTCGCGTTCCCGCAAGAGGGCATTCTTTCTTATCCCAACGGTGAAGCGTTATTAGAGGAAGCCGTGCGTTTGGGGGCCGACGTCATTGGCGCTATCCCCCACTTTGAATTTACGCGTGAATATGGCGTGGAGTCGTTGCACAAAATTTTCGCCCTCGCGCAAAAATACGACAGACTTATCGACGTGCACTGTGACGAAATTGACGATGAGCAATCACGCTTTGTTGAAACCGTCGCGGCGCTGGCCCATCGCGACAATATGGGCGAGCGCGTGACCGCCAGCCATACTACGGCAATGCACTCCTATAACGGCGCGTATGCTTCCCGTCTTTTCCGCCTGTTGAAAATGTCCGGCATTAACTTTGTCGCGAATCCACTGGTGAATATTCACCTGCAAGGGCGCTTTGACACGTATCCTAAACGCCGCGGCGTTACACGCGTCAAAGAGATGCTGGAGGCAGAGATCAACGTCTGCTTCGGCCATGATGATGTCTTCGATCCGTGGTATCCGCTAGGCACCGCGAATATGCTGCAAGTACTGCATATGGGGTTACATGTGTGCCAGCTAATGGGATACGGACAAATTAACGATGGCCTGAATCTGATCACCACCCACAGCGCGAAAACCCTGCACCTGCAGGACTACGGTCTGAGCGTGGGGAAATCCGCGAACCTGGTGATTTTACCGGCAGAGAATGGGTTTGACGCGGTTCGTCGCCAGACGCCTGCACGTTATTCCATTCGTCACGGGCGAATCATTGCCGAGACTGTGCCGAGCCAAACGACGCTGCATCTGACGCAGCCGGAAGCGGTGACGTTTAAGCGCTAGGTTGTAATATCCGGTGTCGGATGGCGCAAGCCTTGCCATCCGACACCGTCACTCTCATCGTCAGGTGTGTAATAAACTGGCGCGCACCTTGATCACCACCTTTTTGATGTCCATCGGAGCCTGTACCACGCAGCCCGGCTTATGCGGCTCGCCCGGCATAAAAATCACAAATCTTCCCGGCTTCAGTACCATCGCCTGCTCATCGGCAATCTGGCTACACAGCTGATAATCATCCTCAACGTGCATCTCTTCGCACTGACGAGCAGAATCAGCCATCCCGAACAGAATGCGTTCTTCACCAGATAACAGCACCTGAATATCAATGTACTCCCTGTGCAGTTCCGCTTTCTTTTGCTCCGGGCTCTGCGTTGCAAATTGCATAACATTCATAAAAATATTATCGCCCTGCAACTCGTAGCGCCCTGGCGTTTTCTCCTGCGGATTCGCCGCAACAGCCAGCGTTAACGCCTGCTGCAAGACCGGATGTAATCCGGCAGAAGGCAATGAACGCAACTCATCTGACATCATAATCAATCTCCCTGGGCCAACAGCGCGGCCCCCAGTAATCCAGCGTCATGACGGTAATGCGCCGCCCGTAACTCTACGTGGTAAGCCGAAGGCTCTTGTGCCAGATAGTTCTCCACCAGCGCCAGATACCCTTCTGCCAGCCCCACGCTGCCGCCAATCACCACAATCTGGCAATCGATCGTGGCCTTCACATCGGCGACAAGCCTTGCCAAAGTACGTGCCGAACGATGGATCAACCGACTGGCCTGCTCATCACCCTGCCCGGCGCGGCTAAAAATGGTTTTGGCGTCGCATCCAGCAAGCGTGCCTTCGGCAGCCGTCGCGATCCCACGACCGGAAGCGATCGCCTCGACACAACCCACACGCCCGCAACCGCACACCGGCCCATGCGGATCAGCCAGCGTATGTCCCAGGTGCCCGGCCAGACCGCCAATCCCGGTCAGCAACTTCCCATCACTTACCACCCCGCCGCCTACACCGGTGGAGACGGTGATAAACACCATATCGCGATACTCTCCGCCAAGCGCATGATACTCAGCCCACGCCGCGGCCTGCGCGTCATTGACTGCCAGCGTCGGCAAAGCGGTGAGATCTTTTAGCGTTTGCACCAGAGGAAAATGCAGCAGCCCGCCGAGGTTGTGCGGGTTCAGCGCCAGTAGAGAACCGTCGCGGATAATCCCCGTTGAGGCGATCGCCACCCGCGTTGCCTGCCCCTGTAGCGGCGCAACCAGTGCTTGTAACGCAGCACGCAGAGCATCCGGTGTTTTGCTGGCGGGCGTCGGCAATTCATGACGCTCTTGAATTTGCAGGCTGCTGTCTACCAGTGCGACAGCCAGTTTGGTGCCGCCAATATCAATCGACAGCGTGGTCATAGCACCGCCTTTTTAAGCGCTGTGTTGTACCACTGGCAAATGTGCTCCAGCCGGGTAATGGCTGAGCCGACTGTCACCGCCCAAGCGCCATGACGCATCGCCTCAGCGGCCTGCGCTGGCGTGTTGTAACGTCCTTCAGCAATCACCCGACAACCCGCGTCGCTTAAAGAGTTCACCAGAGCCAGATCCGGCTCTTCGGGCGTTTCTGGCGTGGTATAACCAGAAAGGGTAGTGCCAATGATTTCGGCACCGAGTTTCTGGCAGGCCATGCCATCCGCCATGGACGAACAGTCAGCCATCGCAAGGCGTTGGTGATGATGAATACGTGCCAGTAAGGTTTCTACAGGTACCGGACGTACGCGATCGGTACCGTCGATGGCGATGATGTCAGCGCCTGCCTGCGCCAGCGCATCAACATCCTCCAGATATGCGGTGATGCGGACCGGAAAGTCATCAAGGTCACGTTTGAGAATGCCGATAATCGGCACCGAAACTACCACCCTGGTCGCTTTCAGGTTTTCCACCCCTTCAATGCGTAACGCCACCGCGCCAGCCTGTTCTGCGGCCAGCGCCATCGCCGCAACAATTTCCGGTTTATCTAACGGGCTGTCAGGAACAGGCTGGCAGGAGACAATCAGCCCGCCGTTCGCGGCAATCTTGATATCCAGTTGTTCAAGTAACGACATGCTTATTCCCTTATGACTATTGCCCGGCGCAGGACCGGGCAAACGGATTAACTTTTGGATTTCACCATGGTGCTTTTGTCGCCGCCGAACGGCACGGCCCCGCTAAACGGTTTGCCATCAATGGCATCATGCGTACGCAATGCTTCAGGCCGCAGCCAGCGCTGTACGCGAGACGGCATATCGAGACCAATCAGCAGGATCACCACAAATGTCAGGCCGAAAGAGAGCGATCCCAACGCGGTGCCCAGATCCAGTCGTTGGGCAATCAGCGCACCGATGATCGGTGCCAGCGCCCCACCCAGTGCACCCACGTTGTAGGTGAAGCCCAGACCCGCCGCACGCTGGTCGGTATCGAAATAGCCGCCAATCAGTTTGGGTAAGATCCCGGAGATCCCCTGACCGAGCATTTGCTGGAAAAACAGCAGTAAACCCAGTACCCAGACGTTTGAGCCGCCAATCGCAAACACTGGAATAATCAGCAACTGCGAAGCCAGCAGACTGCAGACATAGGCCTTACGCGTGCCCAGCCAGTCGCCAAGAAAACCACCGACGCAACAACCGACCGCCGCGCCAAAGCCGCTGAAGAAGAGCACCCTGGCGACAGTGGAAGGGTCATACAGCAATTCGGTTTTCAGATAGGTTGGCAGCAGCGCCTGAATCGGCCATGAGTAAAGGAAGGCAAACAGCACAACCACCATCAGCATGACGCCCGTCGGCCAGCGTTTCCCGCTGCTTTGCACCATAAAACTAATGAAGATAAACGCGCATATCAGGCCAAGGACCGCCACGATAGCCGCATTTTGCAGGTTGCCTGCAAAGCAGAACCACAGCGCGGTTGCGGCGGCAAGAGTCATCACAATATTGATAACCCGATGTTCGCCCCGGTAGAGAATGTCCACCATCGTGCGTACCGGCGCTTTGCCTTCGTGTTTCTCTTTCCAGTCTTCCGCCTCCGGAATATTTTTACGCAGCCAGAGGGCGAAGATAATCGGCAAAATGCCGATGAAGAACAGCGCGCGCCATCCCCAGACCGGGACCACCAGGCTGTAGACCTGGGCGGCGATCACTGCGCCTACAGAGAAGCCGGAAATCAGGAAGCCGCTGGCTTTGTTTCGCAGGTGCCTGGGCCAGCTTTCAATAACATAAGTTGCGCTGGAGCCGTACTCACCAGCCATCCCCATACCGATAACCAGGCGGGCGATAAACATGGTGGTGTAGCCCGGCGCGAAGCCGCAGGCCAGCGTCCCCACAGAGAACAGAATGATACTGGTGACCATCGCCAGACGGCGTCCATAACGGTCGCCCATCGCGCCCAGCATTAACCCACCAAACCAGCGGGAGATAAAAGCGGCCGAGATCAGACTGGCCGCCTGCACCGTCGTCAGTCCGAATTCGCCTTGTACTTCCGTCAGCACAAGGGCGATTAATACAAAATCAAAACCATCAAGCAAATATCCCAGCCAGGCGGCGGAAAATGCCCGCCATTGCGCCCGATTGAGATGGCGATACCACGGGATGCTCTGGGTAGAAGTACTCATTTTACTCTCCCGACGATCTTTATTTTCGTTGTGGTGCCGGATGGCGGATTCGCCTTATCCGGCCTACGAGTCTTGTTTTTGCAGGCCGGATAAGCATTGTGCTATCCGGCGTCCGATCAGCCGCGTTCCAGCATTAATTGCTGGGCCAGCGTTTTCAGTTCCGGCAGATATTGTTCATCTACCGGGGCAAATGGTTTACGGCACAGCGGAACAGAAACCACGTCCATATAGTGCAATACCGTCTTCAGGCCGCGGAACACGCCAACCTTAATGAGCAGATCGATAACCTTATTGCACTCGGTTTGCAGCTTTTGCGCAGTCCGGATGTCGCCTTCTTTGAGCGCTTTCACAATTCCCTGATAACGCCATCCCATAATGTTGTAAGTGCTACCGATACCGCCATCAGCGCCCGCCAGCAGACCAGAAGCGAAGATCTCGTCATAACCGTTATAAAGCACCAGATCGGGGTGAGCGCGGCGGATCTGTTCCATCTGATAGAGATCGCCTGAGGTTTGCTTCAGCGCGCCAACGCCCGGCAACGTCACCAGCGTGTTGATCTGATCCAGCGTCAGTTTTACGCCGCTCAGCGCCGGGATGTTATAGACCACCATCGGCAAGCCATCAGCGGAATCAATAATTGCGCGGTAGTGATCGCAGTGCTCTTCAAAACTGAACGGATAGTAAAACGGTGTGACGGCTGAAACCGCATCAAAGCCGTAGCGATGCGCGGCACTCGCCAGCTGTTGGCTCTCTTCGGTACTCACTGTGCCAACGTGAGCGATCAGCGTCACCTTGCCTTTCGCTTCTTCGGCAACAATTTCCAGTACCTGCTCTCTCTCAACGCGGTTTTGGACAAATGCCTCACCCGTAGACCCACCGACATACAGCCCGTCGATCCCTTGCCCAATGTTGAAACGCACCAGGCGGCGCAGGCTCTCAATGTCCAGTCGCTGTTGGCTATCGAATGGGGTTAACAACGCTGGCATTACGCCTTTTAAATCTCTTGCCATAGCTACCTCTGATGATGATTAGTGTTATCTGACTACATACCTTTATACCTGTTATACCAGATCAAATAAGCAGCAATACAATACAGAACGCTTATAGTGCGATCTGCCTCACTAAACGATCGTCAGGATCGCGATTACTTACGCATTTTTTTACTTTTGCTGAAGGCGTGCCAGGTAGCGGAAACGCTGTTGAGATGTTCTTGCAGTGCGCGGTCAGCTTCCTCAGGGTCGCGCTGACGAATCGCGTCGACAATAGCGATATGCTGCTGATAACTCACGTTATTGTGCTCATACAACTCTTGGTCGGCTACGGTCGGACGGGCGGCAATCAGCCAGTCTAACAGCGCAACATGGATAGCCATAAAGATGGGATTGCCCGGGATCTCCGCCAGTATGCGGTGAAAATCAACGTCCGAGCGAATGAACAGCGTATTGTCATCGAGTGACTGGCTGTTGATCTCCAGTGCTTTCGCCAGTCTGTCGATTTGCTCATCCGTCGCATGTTCTGCGGCGTATCGTACCAGGCTGGATTCAAAGAACAGTCGCAGCTGTTCGAAGTGGGCAATGCCGCCGGGATGCGCGAGGAAATCTTTCGCCATACCGGACAGCTCGCTGATAATGGTATCAGCTGAAGGACGCGAAACGCGGGCGCGCTCGCCATTGTTGATTTGCACCAGACCTTTGCGTTTTAACGCTGCCAGCGCTTCTCGTACAGAAGGACGGCCCACGTTAAAGAAGGCCATCAGTTCCCGCTCAGACGGTAACTGTTCGCCCTCGCCAAATTCCCGACGACGAATCATCTGCTCCAGTTCTTCTTCAACCATTTCAGACAGCTTTTTACGCGCCAGCGGGCGGTTGCGTAAGCTACGGCCAATGGTGGATGGAGAGTCTTCAGCTTGCGAATCAAATGCGTTCATAGGGCCCATTCAGCTAAGTCGTGGTGACAAATAACAGCGGGTTTATCCTAACACAGGATCGAAAGCAGGGTGAAATGATGGTCAATCAGACTGTCGGGCTTATTGGCGGTCTAACGCATCCGGATATTTTGTTACGCTAAAACATTCAGCTTATCTTTAATTGAAAACAATCATATTCGCTTCGTGAAATTTATGAATATGAACGTGATAAATTATCATAACCATCTATTTTATAACGATAAATAATTTAAACATCGAATTAAAAATAAGATATTCACTCCATAAAAATCGCCCGAAAAAATATAACATCCGTTTGGACAACAGCGTTATTACCGGATTTATCTTCTTCTCTGGCATGGAGTGAAACAATGTTCGGCATCATTATCTCTGTCATCGTTTTATTAACGATGGGTTACCTGATCCTCAAAAACTACAAACCGCAGGTAGTGCTGGCAGCCGCAGGGATCTTCCTGATGCTCTGCGGCGTCTGGCTAGGCTACGGCGCGCTGGTCGATAACGACAAGAGCAGCGGCTATCTACTGGTCGATATTTACAACGAAATTCTGCGTATGCTTTCCAATCGGGCGGCCGGACTAGGGTTATCAATCATGGCGGTAGGTGGTTATGCCCGTTATATGGACAGGATGGGGGCCAGCAGAGCGATGGTTAGCCTGTTAAGCCGTCCGCTTAAGCTAATCCGCTCACCCTATGTTGTTCTTGCCGCCACCTATGTGATTGGTCAGATCATGGCGCAGTTCATCACCAGCGCTTCCGGGTTAGGCATGCTGCTGATGGTGACGCTGTTCCCGACGCTGGTCAGTCTTGGCGTGAGCCGTTTATCCGCGGTGGCGGTCATTGCCACTTCAATGTCAATTGAATGGGGCATTCTGGAAACCAACTCTATTTTTGCCGCGCAGGTGGCGGGCATGAAAATCGCTACCTACTTCTTTCACTATCAATTACCCGTCGCATCGTGCGTTATCGTCGCCGTCGCTATTGCACATTTTTTCGTTCAGCGGCAGTTTGATAAAAAAGCATTCCCGGAAAGCAACGGATTCGCTGAACAAAAGACGCTGGAAAACGTGCCACCTCTCTATTACGCCATTCTACCCGTCATGCCGCTGCTTCTGATGTTGGGCTCGCTTGCCCTGGCACATATGGGGTTAATGAAAACAGAGCTGAATCTGGTGGTGGTCATGCTGATGAGCATGACGCTGACGATGTTTGTCGAGTTCCTGCATAAACATAATCTGCGCGAAACGATGGATGATGTGCAGGCCTTCTTTGACGGCATGGGAACCCAGTTTGCCAACGTTGTCACGCTGGTGGTCGCCGGTGAGATCTTTGCGAAAGGGTTGACGACTATCGGGACTGTCGACGCCGTAATAAAAGGTGCAGAGCATTCCGGCCTTGGCGGTATCGGCGTGATGATCATCATGGCCGTGGTCATTGCCGCCTGTGCGATTGTCATGGGGTCAGGTAACGCGCCGTTTATGTCTTTTGCCAGCCTGATTCCAGATATAGCAGCCGGACTACATATTCCTGCGGTAGTGATGATTATGCCGATGCATTTTGCTACTACGCTGGCCCGGGCGGTATCCCCCATTACAGCGGTCATTGTGGTGACATTCAGGTATTGCGGGCGTATCGCCCTTTGAAGTGGTAAAACGTACGGCCATCCCGATGGCGGTGGGATTTGTGGTCAATATGATAGCCACCATCACGCTGTTTTACTGATCCCGAAGGCAGAAAACAGAACAGGCCCCAAAGGGCCTGTTTTTTTATTTCACTACGCGTAGCGCTGGACGCCCACCGCGAGGCGGCGGCGGAGTGTCATCCGGATCGTTGTCGTCGCCATTGTCAGGCTTATCGCCATCAATGACCGACATGACCGTTTCACTCTCAAAACCAGGTGCGTCGTTGTCGTCATCATTTAAGCTGGCGACATCTTCGTCGTAGGCGGCTTCCGGCTCGAACATAGTACCGGCGCCATTTTCACGAGCATAAATTGCCAGAACTGCCGCCAGCGGTACAGAAACCTGACGCGGCACACCACCGAAGCGCGCGTTAAAGCGCACTTCATCGTTAGCCAGTTCCAGGTTACCCACCGCACGCGGTGCGATATTCAGAACAATTTGCCCATCACGCGCATATTCCATAGGAACCTGCACGTCCTGAAGCGTCACATCCACCACCAGGTGCGGCGTAAGCTGGTTGTCTAACAACCACTCATAGAATGCGCGCAGCAGATACGGACGGCGTGGTGTTAGCTGTGGCAAATCCATACAGGTTAACCCCGGCCCAGACGCATTTCACGTTCAGGCTCAGTCAGAGAAGCCAGGAAAGAATCACGTTCAAAGACGCGAGTCATGTACCCTTTCAGTTCTTTCGAACCTGCACCGTTGAATTCAATGCCCAGCTGCGGTAAACGCCACAGCAGCGGCGCCAGGTAGCAGTCTACCAGGCTGAACTCATCGCTCAGGAAGTAAGGTTTCTGGCCAAATACTGGTGCAATTGCCAGCAGTTCTTCGCGCAGACGCTTACGCGCGACTTCGGCTTCAGAAGCAGAACCGTTCACGATGACGTTCATCAGCGTGTACCAGTCTTTTTCAATACGCTGCATGTACAGGCGGCTTTCACCACGCGCAACCGGGTAAACCGGCATCAGCGGCGGATGCGGGAAGCGCTCATCCAGGTATTCCATAATGATGCGAGATTCCCACAGGGTCAGCTCACGATCCACCAGTGTCGGTACGCTCTGATTCGGGTTGAGGTCGATCAGATCCTGCGGTGGATTGTCCTTCTCCACATGCTCAATCTCGAAACTAACACCTTTCTCAGCCAGCACAATGCGGACCTGATGGCTATAGATGTCAGTAGGACCAGAAAACAGCGTCATTACCGAACGTTTGTTGGCAGCGACAGCCATGAAAACCTCCAGGTATATTCAGAATTTTTACTGCTACCAGCCACTAAGTGGCCAGCCAGAAGTGATGTCACCCATATTCGGGAAAGCCATTACTGTTCAAAATACAAACAAAAAATGAACGATACCGGACATTTGGGCAGAAAATTGGATGATAGTTTACCAGATTTTGTGACCTTTGTGGTGAGTCGATTCTTGAAATGGGGAAAAAGAGGTGGCAATCAGCGGATTACCGTGGTTATACGGAGAGCAGTAACGATAAAAAAACCCGCCGAAGCGGGTTTTTTCGCAAATTGTTGTCTGCCGAAGCAGAGTACAATTAACGTTTGGAGAACTGAGGACGACGACGTGCTTTACGCAGACCGACTTTCTTACGTTCAACCTGACGAGCATCACGGGTAACGAAGCCAGCTTTACGCAGTTCGCCACGCAGGGATTCGTCGTACTCCATCAGAGCGCGGGTGATACCGTGACGGATCGCACCAGCCTGACCAGAGATACCACCACCTTTAACAGTGATGTACAGATCCAGTTTCTCAACCATGTCGACCAGTTCCAGCGGCTGACGAACTACCATGCGGGCAGTTTCACGACCGAAGTACTGTTCCAGAGAACGTTGGTTGATTACGATTTTACCACTGCCCGGTTTGATGAAAACGCGAGCTGCGGAACTTTTGCGGCGACCAGTGCCGTAGTATTGATTTTCAGCCATTGCCTATAATCCCGATTAGATGTCAAGAACTTGCGGTTGCTGTGCCGCGTGGTTGTGCTCGTTGCCAGCGTAAACTTTCAGTTTACGGAACATAGCACGACCCAGCGGGCCTTTTGGCAGCATGCCTTTAACCGCGATTTCAAGCACACGCTCAGGACGGCGAGCAATCATCTCTTCAAAGGTCGCTTGTTTGATACCGCCGATGTGACCGGTGTGGTGATAGTACACTTTGTCAGTACGCTTGTTGCCAGTTACAGCAACTTTGTCAGCGTTCAGAACGATGATGTAATCACCGGTATCTACGTGCGGAGTATATTCCGCTTTGTGCTTACCGCGCAGGCGCAGAGCCAGTTCGGAAGCCAGACGGCCCAGAGTTTTACCGGTCGCGTCAACAACATACCAGTCGCGTTTTACGGTTTCTGGTTTAGCTGTAAAAGTTTTCATTAAAAGCTTACCCAAATAAATAAGTTACACGTTGGTGAACACCCAAACGTTTTGTCAGTTGAGGTTCACACGACATTGTCCAGCAAACCTACCCCTTCGAATAGCCTATGCCGGCGCATAGAAAGTTTTGGGAAAAAAACTCTCTCGTAACGTGGGGTCGCAAGATTATAGAGAAGTCAGGGTCAAAGATCGACCCCTTTATGTGATTTGCGGCAGGTTTAACCGGCTAAATGTTCCCGCTTCAGATACTCTTCGCTTTGCATCTCCTGCAAACGCGACAAACAACGCTGAAATTCAAACTTCAGACGCTCGCCCTGATAAATTTCATAAAGTGGTGAGGCCGCACTGACCACCAGCTTAACGTGGCGTTCGTAGAACTCATCCACCAGTGCGATAAAACGCCGCGCTTCGCTCTCCATCAGCGTCGTCATGACCGGCACATCAGACAACAGCACCGTATGAAAAAGACGCGATAGCGCAATGTAGTCATGCTGACTACGCGCATCGACACAGAGCGTGGTGAACGACACCGCCAGCGTTTGGTTTTCGACGGCCAGCGTCTGCATCGGACGATGATTGATCTCCAGCGTCGGCGCATGTTCACTTTTCGTTCCCGCTAATGCCAGCCAGAGCTTATCCATCTGCTGGCGGGTTTCCTCATTCAGTGGTGACAACCACAAATGCGCCTGCGTTAAGGTGCGCAGACGATAATCGACGCCAGCATCGACATTCATGATGTCACAATGCTGTTTGATGGCATCAATGGCAGGAAGAAAACGCGTGCGTTGCAAACCGTTGCGATACAGCTCATCAGGCGGAATATTGGAGGTTGCCACCAGCGTAATACCACGGGCAAACAGCGCCTTCATCAGACCCCCGAGCAGCATGGCGTCGGTGATGTCAGAAACAAAAAATTCGTCAAAGCACAGCACGTCCGTTTCGGCCTTAAAGCGGTCGGCAATGATTTCCAGCGGATCGCTCTGCCCCTGCAGGGCCGTAAGCTCTTCATGGACGCGCAGCATAAAACGGTGAAAGTGCAAACGCTGTTTACGCCCGCCCGGCAGGCTATGGTAGAACAGATCCATCAGCCACGTTTTTCCTCGCCCGACTCCGCCCCACATATACAGACCACGCACCGGCGCGTTGGTCGGTGACTCACGCTTTCCCAGCAATTTGCCAAAACGCGCCATCAGTCCGCTCTCCTGCGGCGCAGGACGTGCTGGCGTCGAAAGCGCCTGGAAAATTGTTTCCAGTCGATTCACTGCTTCTTGTTGTACGTTGTCGGGCTGATGACTGCCGTCTTTGAGGGCTTGCTGGTAACGCGATGTCGGGGAAAGGCTTTGCATGATGTTATTGTTATTCCTTGAGAATCGATGTGCCGTCGCTCACGGTTGACGAAAAAAAGGCCGTTCTACATTACGTGATATAAACACGGGATTCCACTTCTACGGGATTAGCGGTTATAGTGGCATAATCAGGCGCAGGCATGGAGCCTAAAGCCAACACCCTACGGAAACACAAGACAACGGGAGATGTTCATGACCTGGGAATATGCGCTAATTGGGTTAGTCGTCGGTATCATTATTGGTGCTGTAGCCATGCGTTTTGGTAATCGTAAATTACGCCAACAGCAGGCATTGCAGTACGAACTGGAAAAAAATAAAGCTGAGCTGGAAGAGTACCGCGAAGAGCTGGTGAGCCACTTTGCCCGCAGCGCTGAACTGCTGGATAACATGGCGGACGATTATCGTCAGATCTATCAGCATATGGCGAAAAGCTCCAGCAACCTGCTGCCGGGTATGTCACCGGAAAATAATCCGTTCCGTAATCGTCTGGCAGAATCCGAAGCGGGTAACGATCAGGCGCCGGTTCAGATGCCGCGTGACTATTCTGAAGGCGCATCTGGCCTGCTGCGTAGTGGCGCAAAGCGCGACTAACTGCACATCGTTAAGAAATTTATTGGGCGCAGCAATTGCGCCCTCCGCTTCTCTTCCTGTCCCAGCTATTATTTAGTCGTTAGCCTCATTGTGACCAAACCGAAAATTCAATAACATCAAACTGTTTTGAATCATCTTCCGTTTACTCAAGGTACGAGAGCAGGATCCATGAAAAAACACACCCAGCTGTTGAGTGCATTAGCGTTAAGTGTCGGGTTAACTCTCTCGGCGCCATTCCCAGCCGTAGCGTCGATTCCCGGCCAGGTTCCCGGTCAGGCTGCGCTCCCCAGCCTCGCACCGATGCTGGAGAAAGTGTTACCTGCCGTGGTGAGCGTAAGGGTCGAAGGCACCGCCGCTCAGGGGCAGAAAGTCCCGGAAGAGTTCAAAAAGTTTTTTGGTGATGAACTTCCCGATCAACCTGCACAACCTTTTGAAGGGCTGGGTTCCGGGGTCATCATTGATGCCGCCAAAGGCTACGTCCTGACCAATAATCACGTCATCAATCAGGCGCAAAAAATCAGCGTTCAGCTTAATGATGGCCGTGAGTTCGACGCTAAGCTTATCGGCAGCGACGACCAGAGCGATATCGCTCTGCTGCAAATTCAACACCCCAGCAACCTGACGCAAATTGCCATTGCCGACTCCGACAAACTCCGCGTCGGTGATTTCGCGGTGGCCGTGGGTAACCCGTTTGGTTTGGGGCAAACGGCCACCTCCGGCATCGTATCGGCTTTAGGTCGCAGCGGGTTGAACCTGGAAGGTCTGGAAAACTTTATTCAGACCGACGCCTCCATCAACCGGGGTAACTCCGGCGGCGCGTTGCTTAACCTCAATGGTGAGCTGATTGGCATTAACACCGCGATTCTGGCCCCCGGCGGCGGTAGCATCGGTATTGGTTTTGCGATCCCGAGCAATATGGCACGCACGCTGGCGCAGCAACTGATGCAGTTTGGTGAAATCAAACGTGGTCTGCTGGGAATTAAAGGCACCGAAATGACTGCCGATATCGCCAAAGCGTTCAAACTGGACGTGCAGCGCGGCGCGTTTGTCAGCGAGGTTCTGCCTAACTCAGGCTCCGCAAAAGCAGGTGTGAAGTCTGGTGATGTCATTACCAGCCTCAACGGCAAACCGCTCAACAGCTTCGCCGAACTGCGTTCACGCATAGCGACAACCGAACCAGGGACCAAAGTCAAACTGGGCCTACTGCGTAACGGTAAACCGCTGGAGGTTGAAGTAACCCTGGATACCAGTACATCATCGTCCGCCAGCGCGGAGATGATTGCTCCTGCGTTGCAAGGGGCTACGCTCAGTGACGGTCAGCTTAAAGACGGCACCAAAGGCATCAAAATTGATAACGTTGAAAAAAGCAGCCCAGCCGCGCAGGCCGGTCTGCATAAAGATGACGTTATCATTGGCGTTAACCGCGATCGTGTAAACTCGATCGCCGAAATGCGTAAAGTGCTGGAAACGAAACCGTCGATCATTGCTCTGCAGGTAGTGCGCGGTAACGAGAGTATTTACCTGCTCCTGCGTTAACGCATGCAACCGGACATCAGCCCCCCGTGTGATGTCCGGTAAACTCGTGATATGCTGCTGCCGTTCCCTTT
>NZ_SZWS01000022.1:44680-48109 GCF_005281245.1 Citrobacter sp. wls826 | reverse complement strand
TTATCCCCGCTGGCGCGGGGAACACCCTAGCGCCCCGCCTAGCCCGTATGGGAACGGCGGTTTATCCCCGCTGGCGCGGGGAACACCTGATGAACTGGCGGCAGCAATTCGAAAAATGCGGTTTATCCCCGCTGGCGCGGGGAACACAGCCGCGCGCTTGTGTTGCTCGTCTTCGTGATCGGTTTATCCCCGCTGGCGCGGGGAACACCGGCCATCAAAGCTGGTGAGCAGAATATTGCCCGGTTTATCCCCGCTGGCGCGGGGAACACTTTTTGTTGGAGGGTATAATTCTGGAGATCAACGGTTTATCCCCGCTGGCGCGGGGAACACTAGTTGTAGGCACATGGTCCTCCAACTGAATGCGGTTTATCCCCGCTGGCGCGGGGAACACCATTGCCTGCAATGCGTAAGCTCGCTCCGTAGCGGTTTATCCCCGCTGGCGCGGGGAACACCCAACGACCGCCAACCACCTTTTTTCATGCCCCGGTTTATCCCCGCTGGCGCGGGGAACACGCGAAAGATTTAGCGCCTATTATTGAAATATATCGGTTTATCCCCGCTGGCGCGGGGAACACCTATATAGTTTATTTTTTGGTACAAAAATGCCCGGTTTATCCCCGCTGGCGCGGGGAACACACCCACAATTGACGGTGTTGGCCGGTTCTGATCGGTTTATCCCCGCTGGCGCGGGGAACACGCTGTATTAATTCAGTACGCCAACGCGAACGGCGGTTTATCCCCGCTGGCGCGGGGAACACGTCGTGTGAAGGGGTTAACGCGCTGACTGAGTCGGTTTATCCCCCCTGGCGCGGGGAACACTGATTGCCGCCGTAGTGCTTTTCTATGTATTGCGGTTTATCCCCGCTGGCGCGGGGAACACCCCAACCCACCCCGCCTGGGGTGTAAAGTGCTCGGTTTATCCCCGCTGGCGCGGGGAACACACATCCTGAATTATGAACATGATGTCCCAGCCCGGTTTATCCCCGCTGGCGCGGGGAACACCGCACACCCGCGCCCCACTGAAAACGCCTGTTCGGTTTATCCCCGCTGGCGCGGGGAACACGTGCCAAAATACAAAATAAAAGAGAATATTTTCGGTTTATCCCCGCTGGCGCGGGGAACACAACGCGACGGAGGCCGCGCAGCGTAGCGAGCACGGTTTATCCCCGCTGGCGCGGGGAACACATATTCCCCGCGACCAAGTTTTAATAGAGGGGCGGTTTATCCCCGCTGGCGCGGGGAACACTCAATCTCTCAGCACGTTTTGATGTTAGTTACCGGTTTATCCCCGCTGGCGCGGGGAACACATCAACGCCAGTTAGAGGCGCTGTTAAACGCCCGGTTTATCCCCGCTGGCGCGGGGAACACTCTAAAACTATATCACTGATCTAAAAGGGATTATAGCCGTAGAAAAATTCCACCAAATTTTCCACATTATTAAAGAACTATAACCCATTGATTTTACGAAGGATGGAATGACACTAACCTTAATCCATCGAGTTCCACCGCCATGCGCCTGTTTTCACCCCATGTTTGAAAATCAAAACCAGACTCATTATTCACCGCCCAAGCCATAACAACATTCCCTTCGTCTGCCAGGGTAGTGACCTGATGCCAGATCATTTCTCGCACCTTACGTGAGGTATCGCCAACGTAAACACCTGCGCGAACTTCTAATAACCAGACAGCCAGACGACCGCGCAAACGAGCAGGAATATTTTCGGTGACAACAACAAGCATACTCATGCGCTACCCCCTGTGACCTGCATCGCCCAATGAAACAGGCTCAGGGATCGCCGGAGGCTGGGCATCTGCAAAAGGTTTAGGGATTTCAATCTCCCCGGCAGCCAGCACTTCTTCAATCAATGGGATGATCCGCGCCAGCGTTTTCTGGCTGCGGAATATATCCCGACAGGCCAGACGAACCTCTTTATCTGGACTGACTGGCGCACGGGCAGCAATCTCGAAAGCAACCGGAACAACACCATCAAATTTGACGATATCAGCAATGTCATACACAAAAGAGAGCGGCTTACCGGAATGCACAAAACCAATAGCAGGTGCGTAACCTGCGGCTAATACCGCGGCTTCGGTAATACCATAAAGGCAGGATGTGGCAGCACTAATACACTGATTAACCGTGTCGCCCTTTCCCCAGTCTTTAGGATCGTAACGTCGACCATGCCACTTCACACCGTAGCGCTCTGCCAGCAGAGCATAGCTCTGGCGTACCCGCGCGCCTTCGATGCCGCGGAGTTGTTCAACGGAGCGACGGCTGGGAGCAGGCTCACCAAAACGCAATTCGAACATTTTACGCACTACTTTCAGCCGGAGTTCTTCATCCAGCGCCAGCTTTGCCTGATACAACAGTCTGTCTGAACGCGCGCCTCCCGGCTGTCCGCAGGCGTAAAGTCGTACACCTGCTTCACCAACCCATACCAGTAAGGTACCTGTGGTTGCCGCCAGTCGCACCGCGGCATGAGAAACGCGCGTGCCTGGCTCCAGCATAATGCAGGCTATCGATCCCACCGGAATATGCGTTCGTATTCCCGTTTTGTCGATCAGCACGAACGCACCGTCGATCACATCAATCTGCCCGTATTGCAGAAAGATCATTGAGGTACGATCTTTCATTGGGATGGGGCTCAGCGGTAGCCAATTCATTGTTCCCCTCGCCGAATCAACATCAGACCGCAGCCTAGCGCTTTGCTTTTACCAAACCCATTCCTGAGAGCGTGAGAGAAACGCGTCACATCGTCTACCCGTAACAGTCCCGCAAAATCAACGCTGCCAAAACTGATAGGGCGTTCCCCGGTCAGTCGACTGAAACGTTGTTGCTGGTAACTCACCACGTAATCCTGCTTATCAGGAAGCATGAAACCATGCTGTTCCCCCTGACGGCGTAGCCAGTTATTCGCCGCGATGATTTGCAGTGGCCAGTGTTGTTCAGCAGGTATCCCTTTCTGCTTTGCCTGGTATTTGGCATCCATCATCACGTCGCTACGCTTACCGGATCGGGTGATAACGGGGTTCGCGCGTAGCGAAAAATACAGAAACATGCCTTTTGTCAGATGTGGCTGAAACGGTTTACTCTCTACGGCAAAAATATTATGCCCATCCAGAGGTGGAACATCCGACTGCACATAAAAACGCTCACCCCGTTCTGCAGACTCATGGCGAAACAGAAAACGGCGTTCATCCTGATGAGAAAAAAGCTGCCAAAGCCATTGATGACTGGCATAGGGGCTGGCGCTCTGCCACTTCTGCATCATTTCAGGCGTTAGCTTGCCGAGGTCCAGCGTTACGCGTGACAGAAACATTATTTTTCCTCCCTGAGCTGGCCTGCAAACTGACTACGCGTAGTAAACTGCCAGCGTACTTTACTGAGTGGCTGATCGCTTCTCTGAACGGAAATAGCAGGCACAACGC
>NZ_SZWS01000022.1:44125-44629 GCF_005281245.1 Citrobacter sp. wls826 | reverse complement strand
GCGGCTCGCCTTCCCAATAGCAAAGATCGGACGCGGTAGTGATTGCCGCCAGTTCCGGGCAAATCAACGCCTGCTCTGCCTGGTAAAAAACGTGGGCCAACGTTCCGTCCAGTATCAGCGGCGCCAGCGGCAGGGCTGGAGGACAAGATTTTCGCCCCAGATACAGAGGAAATACAGGCTCCTCCAGCGCAGCTGCCAGTTTTTCCAAAACTATCGGTGCCCCTTCAGTTTCCTTAACAGCAATATGAAACAGCGCATCGCACCGATATTCGCGGGTGGTGATCATCGGATTGTTGAGATCTTCCTGCCCCAGAACCAGCTCATCACGCCGAGTGAAATAAATGCGCTTTGTGTTCTCTTTTGGTACTTCGACAGTGTGATAGTCACGCAGCCATTGCTCGCGGGAAGAAAACGGTCGTATGGCAAAATGGTAGTGTCGGTTAAACTCATCCAGATGAGCAGCCTCACGCCGGATACCACAGGCGGCAGCAAGCAATCCCAATA
>NZ_SZWS01000022.1:37546-44084 GCF_005281245.1 Citrobacter sp. wls826 | reverse complement strand
CCTCACCTCGCCCACGGCGGCTTCGCCCCAGGACATCAACGGCGCGTAAAGTTGAAAAACAAGATAGCGGGACATCGCAACTCCTTACTGGCTGACAAACTCCAGCAGTTCCTGGAGCGAACCTTCGCCCGATTCCACATTCATCTCGTAGTGGCGCTCCCCCTCACGTGACCCGTAAGCGCGTTCAAACTTCTGCCGCTGCTCTTTCAGGCGTTGAATGGCCTGTGTCTGCTGATCTTCTCCACGAACAGGATTAAAGAAAGCGACTGAAAGCGCGCGAGGCTGCTGGCGTCCCATTTCCACCAGTGCGTAAGATGCGTAAGCACGCGAGGCAAAGCTGTTCTGATTTCCGGTTGGCGAGACGGTGAGCGCCGTTTCGGCCAGCGCCTTAAGGGTTCGCGCGACCAGGGCTTTATCACCATTGAGGTTTTCCAGTAACAGGTCGCGACTGATGCAAATATAAGAATAGAATAACGCAGAGGCGAAGCCCTTCTCACCCATATGCGCCGACCCGGCGTCATCCTCTTTACGGTTCAGATCGTCCACTGCCGTAAAGAAATCCTCTTCAACCGTAACGGCGCTGACGCCAAGAGCATGAGCCACCTGGCAAGCGGCTTCAACGTTAAACGCCGGGCTGGACGCCAGCATGCGACCAAACAGCGCGATATCAACGCCGCTGGCAGTTTCACGTAACAGCTTCAGCTCGCTCACTTCCGGTTCACGTTTATCCGCAATCAGCGTTTCAACCAGTTGGTTTATATGCCGGTATTCATCCGGACTGATATGCACCAGTTGTTCGATATTCAGGTTCTCTTCCGCCTTCGCATTTTTATCGGCTTTTAATTTGCCGAACTGGCTGGCTATTTTTCCAGCGGCGGAAAGCGCCATCTTTTCTGCAACTCCACCAGCCAGCAGATGTTTATAAATCTCACTGCCCAGACGGCGAGTACGGGTGCCAATATGTCCACTAAGAGCGCTTTCAAAAACTTCCGAGGTACGCCATGCGCGCTTGAGACTTTGTGAGGAGACCCGAAGACGCTCTACCCCGCCCATAATGGCGGTTTTCGGACGTCCGGTATCATCACGGTTCAGGTTAGCGGGGGCGTAAGCCGTCAGAATATGCAATTGAATAAATGTCGTCATGAGTGAAATCCTTTTTATTTGTTCCTGGGAGATTTTTCGCCAGCCTGCAGATATTCACTGGCCCAGCGTACGGAGAGGCGCTTAAAAGGGTTACTTTCAGCCGCCAGATGTGCTTCTTTCGCCTGCCATTCACGCATCCATAAGAAAACCCCGTCAGCCAGCGACACAAGGTTAACGCCCTGGTCACCGCGCAGTTTTACCGCACGAATCAGTTGACTGGAGAGTTCCGCCGGGGTTCTGACCGCCAACAGGCGATCGAAACGCTGACGTGAAAGGCAGGGGCCGCTTTTAATCTCTTCACCAAGCTGGCGGGCGAAAGAGCCGGTGGCGTTGTCGTGATGGGCATGGGCCGCAATGCCTGTAAAAATGGCTAATGCCAGTTTGTCGCTGGCCTGCTTTTCTACGTCCGTCAGCGCACGGTTCAGATGATGAAAAGCCTGGCTGGTGAGCGCCCCATACGGTAAAACCGCATGACGCAGCTCTGCTCGCCAGGCCCGACCATTGCCTGTAAAAGCAGCATCGACGCTATTGCGTTCCTGCAAACTCCGAAACCAACGGCGAATAATGCCAGGCGCACCGTCGATAATAATCAGCTCTTTTCCGGTGTTAGTTTCAAACATTCGCCTGCTCCTTATGTTCCATAGCGAGCTCCTTCAGTGTTTTCAGGCTGGTGAGTTTTTTGACATTCTTGATAAGACTGAGCCGGGCAGACAAAATTCGTTGCAAATCAGCCGTATTATCGGGGTTGGTAAAAGCGCTCTGGTCGAATATTTGTAGCAACCCGCGTTGCAGGTTCTCTCCCCACTCCCGCAGCGCGGCGCGCGCCTGAGGCTGAAGAGAAGAAGGATGTTGGCTTAACGTCTGCCATAGCTGACGAAATCCTGGCTCGGTCTGCTGCCAGAAGGCGATATCCACCATACTGAAATCCCCTTTCGCCTTTTTAGGGCTCCCGAACCAGGCCTGTTTAAGCGCCTGAACGAGGAGAGGTCGAACGGAGATCGCCAGTTCGAGTGCAATTGAAAGCAGGTCTTTAAAGCTTTCCGCTTCATCGGCAAATAGCGCGATCAGAGGTAAACGATGCTCATACCAACAGCGCGCCTTGGCTTTATCCATATCAAAACCAAAGCACCATAATCCGGTAGCTCCCGGCTCTGGATTCTCGAGCACAACGCGTGCAGGGATCGTGCAATTCAGTTTATCTTCCGTCTTCATCGCCAGCCCCAGCCCCAGCCAGTCTTTATAGACCAGACCACCAGGTTGTCCCTTGAGCGCCAGCATCGGTGACGCCGCGTCTTTCAGCGCTTTTCGATACGGTGAAAGCGGGTGAACCCAGCCGTCATACTGCACGCCGTAGTTTTTGCTGCGGATCTGGCTGAGCAATGCAGGATGAGGCTCACCGCACAAATCACACTCGCCGCTTTGCGTATGGCTGAAATCAATTTCCAGCCGTCGCGGCATGCCCCAATAGGCCTGGAGCGGATGTGCATTTTCGGGCGTCACCCTATTTTTTGACGTTTCACTACTGCGGGTTGCGGCCAGCCACGGGAAAATCAGAGCCAGTTGCTCATCCTGCCATTGCAGCTGCCCAGGCATAACATTCAGCCAAAGTTTGCGCCAAAGCGGCTCATTTGGCTGAACTGGCATTAACAGCGTCGTCAGCGGTCCACCGCCGCGCATGCTGGTACGCCCCCCGGCTCCGTCCTCAGGGGAGTTGGTCTGAACGGTATAAAGCGCCATCACTGCACAGTGCGGGCAAAAATGCCGATAAATGCGACGTTTTACGAAGTGATCTTTATTTAACTTAACAGTGTTGCCGCCGGGAGCATCAATCAATAACCTGGCGATTGCGCTGTTTTTAACATCCAGCCCGGAAAAATCCTGCAAAAAAGCGGGTTTCTGTGGGCCAAACTGCATGGCAACCGCCACGCGTTCCAGCGCTTTTTGCCAGCGGTCCGGATCGATACCATCTTCCCAGATATCCTCCCACTGTTCTTCATCCTCCGGCGCGAATACCGTTTGTAGCAGGCCAATCAATAACTGATATGCCGCCCCCTGAAAATCTGCGCGCGGCCACGCCAGTTCGATAATGTCATTATCAGCCAGCTCGCCTGGCGAAATTTTTCGCCGCTGCCCCTGCCTGTCGATAACCGGCAGCCAGGGCTCCGTGATAAGTGAAAACATGATTCCTCCTGAAATAAATTACTGCAAATGCTGGCTCGATAACCCCCACGCCTTGCTATAAACTGCCGACGCGTCCCCCTCTGTAAGTAACAGCACCTGTGCATTCGGGTTGTGAATTTCGTGGCGAAAATGTTCGAGTTCTTCCCCCTGCAAACACGGCGCGTTAGCAGCAATTTTCTGCCATAGCGTTTCCCGCAATGAGAGGCGACTTTGTTGCCAGGAAAACGGTTCCAGCCGGGCGTAGGATTGCAGCGATCCTCCCTCTGCCCGCCAGGCAAGAAACAAATCGACGGTGGGCTCGCTTAATCGGGTGGAAAGTTCCACGTCGTCACTCCATCCCGCCATGCTTGCGGTACGGTGATAGCCAGTTTCCCAATCCAGAATGTTTTGCTTTGCGGCAGCCTTCACACTGAGATCTTTGCCGTAAACGTTATCCTCCTGAGCTTGCAGGCCAACGGGCGCGGCTATCCATGCTTCGTATACGCTTTCCACCAGTTCGCGCGCATCTTCCGGCATGCGAATCTCCCCTTTATCGCGCAATATTGCCTGTGTCCGCCACAGGCAAGCGTGGTCTTCGTAGACATAGCCTGTACCTTTGAGATGTTCACCCAGCCAGCCACTTTCCGCTTCCGGTTGCCACTCCGGCGCCAGAATGTGCAACGCTGGAGACAGACGACCATCTGGCATCTGCCCGGTTAGCGCCCCGTGTCGATCGCGAATATGGCGCTGTAAACGTCCTGCGCGCTGAATCAATAAATCGACCGGGGCCAGGTCGCTAATCATGACGTCGATATCCAGATCCAAACTCTGTTCCACAACCTGTGTTGCGATCAGCACTTTGCCGCGCCGCAACGTTGGTGTGCTTGATTTTCCGAACCATTCCAGCGCCCGATTTTCTATTGCCATACGATCGATAAATGCAAAACGACTGTGGAACAACAGCAGGTTTTCTGGTGGAACAAGCCCGCTATCCAGCAACTGGCGATAGACGGTAATCGCGTCATCCACCGTGTTACGGATCCAGCAGATGCATTGCCCGCTTTCAACGGTGCGGAGGATCAGTTCGCGGGCGCTGTCCGGATCGTTGAGCCACTGCACCGCAACGCGACGAGCCACTTCAGGACGCGTGGGAATATAGCGTTCAGATACCCCCTGCGAACTGAGATGCGAAAGCCAGGGATAGCCTGCATTTTGATCGGCAATAACGGGAGCACCGTTAATACCGCGCTGGAAAGCATTCAGTAACGTATGGCGTAAAGACGAGGGCAGCGTGGCGCTCAGGATGATGACGCTACCGCCCTGAGCCGCATGAAAGGTCAGTAGCCCTTCCAGCAGACGCACCATATAGCTGTCATAAGCATGTACTTCGTCCAAAAGCAGGATCTTGCGATACAGCCCGAGCAAACGTAGAGACTGATGACGAAATGGCATGGCGGCCATTAATGCCTGATCGAGAGTTCCGACCCCCACCTCAGCCAGCAGCGATTTCTTGCGTGAATCAGCAAACCAGATATTGCAGGTACTGCTGGCAGCCTGTTCATCCGGTATATAGGCAGATTGTCCGGCATTCCGCGATGACCACAGGGAATGCGTGAAGGCCTCCGACATGCCGCTTGAGCCATGCGCCAGCACCAGCGACGGGCGTTGCTCTGCTACAAATAACGCGCGATAAGCCGTTGCCAGCCGTTGAAACATGGCGTTTGAGGTTGCCATAGTCGGCAGTCCAACGTACAGGCTGTCACCTTTCCCCTGAGCCATTAACCGCTGGGTGAGGATCAGCGCCGCTTCCGTTTTGCCTGCACCGGTCACATCCTCCAGTACAAAAAGTTGTGGGCCTTCGGCTGAAATCGCTATGTCCATAGCGCTTTGCTGAAGCGGCGTTAAGTGCTGAATAAACGGGAACAGATCGGCCGGATTACGGTGGGTATCTACCGAAGAAAGCTGAGGAAGTTGCGCCAGCGCGTGCGTGGCCTGTGCTAAGGCCCTCTGCCAGTACGCGCTATCTGGCATAACGGTACTGACCAGTGGAAAATCATGTTGGTTCGATCCCATCCAGTCCGCAAGCGTTGTCAGTCCAGCCAGCAGCCAGCTTTGTTGACAGAGTTTTTTACGCCAGATTTTGTCGCAAAACCGGTCGGGGAAATCAGTGACATTGAGGAGAGAAGAGAGCGCCGCCATCCATTCTTCGGCAGCCACTTTGTCTTCGGGGGTAAAAGCAACGCTTCCTTTGACATCCTTTAATGGCGGAACACCATGATGACCGGTGACGACGTTGAGCCAGATATCCAGCGTTCTTTCACTTTCGCGTGTTAACGCAGGTAACGCATTGGGCCATGCTTTTCTCAACCCCTGCCAGAACCAGTATCCCAGCGAGTCGTGTCGTTCAGGATAGCCAATCCCGCTGATACCGGGCACCAAATCCGGGTAAGACGTCTTATTGAGCTGCTGAAAACCCCGCGCGAATTTCCCTATATCGTGGAGCCCCAGTATCCAGGCAAACCAGCGCGCAGCCTCTTCCCGGGAGAAACCTAATTCGGCAAAGATATCTGCCGCATGAAAGCGATTGCACATCACCATTTGCCAACCGCAGGCCGCCACATCCAGACAGTGATAGGGCAGCAAATGGTATGCATCCCCCTGGTCGTGAATATTTTCCTTTTTACTGGTTTTTCCCCAGTAAGCAAAATAAGGTGCGTAATTAGCCATTTATTAATAACAAGTCCGAATCCAAATATATTAAGAGAATTACAGACTAAGAAATAATATCGGTGATCAGAATCACACCTTAACGCGCAAAATAAAGTATTTATGCAAGATAATAATAAATATGAATAAGATGAATTATATAAATAAGCACCAGAAATATTTCCCTCTATTTTCCGGTGCTGATGAGACGATCACCCTTCGTGCAATCCGCACTCGCGCTTCAATCCGAAGAACCGCGTCTCTTCTTCCGCCATACCCGGCTCCCATTTGCGGGTGGTATGGGTATCACCAACTGACAGATAGCCCTGATCCCACAGTGGATGGTATTTCAGGCCGTGCTTTTGCAGATACTGGTAAAGGGTACGGTTGTCCCAGTCGATGATCGGCAGCACTTTAAACACGCCGCGCTGGATAGCCAGCACCGGCAAATGCGCCCGACTGCCCGACTGTTCGCGGCGCAGACCGGCAAACCAGGTTTGCGCATTGAGTTCTTTAAGCGCGCGGTTCA
>NZ_SZWS01000022.1:34322-37498 GCF_005281245.1 Citrobacter sp. wls826 | reverse complement strand
GACTTTGTTGATCTCATTGTATTTCTCAATGCCTTCAACGCCCTGCTCCCACAGTTTGCCGTAGCGCGCTTCCTGCCAGGCCGCGCTCTCCTTCGCCCGGTAGACTTGCAGATTAAGCTTGAGCTTGTCCGTTAACTCATCAATAAACTGGTAGGTTTCCGGGAACAAATAGCCGGTATCGGTGAGGATCACCGGGATATCCGGGTGAACCTGATTCACCAGGTGCAGGCTTACTGCCGCCTGGATACCAAAGCTTGATGACAGTACATATTCACCAGGCAGGTTTTCCAGCGCCCACGCCACGCGCCCTTCGGCGTCCAGCTTTTCGAGCTGTGCGTTGGTTTCCGCCAGCGCCAGAATGCGGTCGACTTTTGGCAGGTCATTAAGGGCGTTTAGATCGAGTACGGACATAATTACCTCTCGTGGTTATTCCCAGAAATCCCGCGCGGGATCGAGCACCGGGCGAATGATGCCCGCACGCACCGTAAAATCACCGAAGCCTTCACCCGCTTCGCGCTCTTTCGCCCAGCGCCCAACCAGTTCGTCAACGGAGTCGAGAATTTCCGATTCCGTAATATTTTCGCGATACATACGCGGAATGCGCGTGCCCATGCGGTTACCGCCAAGGTGTACGTTGTAGCGCCCCGGCGCTTTACCCACCAGGCCCAGTTCCGCCAGCATCGCGCGGCCGCAGCCGTTCGGGCAGCCTGTAACGCGCATCACGATATGCTCGTCAGGAATGCCGTGTTTTTCGAGAATAGCTTCCACTTTATCAGTGAACGATGGCAGGAAACGTTCGGCCTCCGCCATCGCCAGCGGACAGGTCGGGAACGACACGCAGGCCATCGAGTTTTCACGCTGCGGCTTCACCGCATTCATCAATCCGTGATCGCGCGCCAGCTTCTCGATCTTCGCTTTTTGGCTTTCCGGCACACCAGCAATGATCAGGTTCTGGTTGGCGGTGATGCGGAAATCCCCTTTGTGGATCTTCGCGATCTCCAGCAGGCCGGTTTTCAGCGGACGGCCCGGATAATCCAAGATACGGCCGTTTTCAATAAACAGCGTCAGGTGCCAGTTATTGTCGATCCCTTTTACCCAACCAATACGATCGCCGCGACCGGTGAACTCGTACGGGCGGATCGGCTCAAATTTAATACCCGCGCGACGCTCCACTTCCTCTTTGAACGTGTCGATACCAACGCGTTCAAGCGTGTATTTAGTTTTGGCGTTTTTACGATCGGTACGGTTACCCCAGTCGCGCTGCGTTGTCACCACAGCTTCTGCTACCGCCAGGGTGTGCTCCAGCGGCAGATAGCCGAACTCGCTCGCGGTGCGGGCGTAGGTTTTCTTATTGCCGTGCTCAATCGACAAACCACCGCCGACCAGCAGGTTAAAGCCCACCAGCTTGCCGTTTTCGGCAATCGCCACGAAGTTCATGTCGTTGGCGTGCAGATCGATGTCGTTCTGCGGCGGGATTACGACCGTGGTTTTAAACTTACGCGGCAGATAGGTTTGGCCGAGGATCGGCTCTTCGTCGGTGGTCGCTACCTTCTCCTGATCCAGCCAAATTTCTGCATAGGCGCGAGTACGCGGCAACAGATGTTCGGAGATCTTCTTCGCCCATTCATAGGCTTGGGCGTGCAGCTCGGACTCGTACGGGTTAGAAGTACACAGAACGTTACGGTTCATGTCGTTGGCGGTCGCCAGCGCGTCCAGCCCGACCGAATGCAGCATCTGGTGTACCGGCTTAACGTTCTTCTTCAGAATGCCGTGAAACTGGAAGGTCTGACGGTTGGTCAGACGAATGCTGCCGTAAATTGTGTTGTCATGGGCGAACGTGTCGATCGCCTGCCACTGTTTGGTGGTGATCACCCCACCCGGCAGACGGCAGCGCAGCAGCATCGCGTGACGCGGCTCCAGCTTTTGCTCGGCTCGTTCGGCGCGGATATCGCGGTCATCCTGCTGGTACATACCGTGAAAACGGATCAGCAGGAAGTTATCGCCTTTGAAGCCGCCGGTCAGGCCGTCGTTTAAATCTTCGGCAATCGTACCGCGCAGATAGTTGCTTTCCAGCTTCATACGCTCAGCGTCGGACAGCTTGCCTTCGACCACCAATGGTCCTGGGTATTTTTCGCTCATTAGTAGACATCTCGCTGATAACGGCGCTCAATGCGCAGCTCACTTAAAAATTCATCCGCCGCTTCGATATCCATAGCACCGAATTCGGCAATCACTTCCAACAAAGCCTGCTCAACGTCTTTCGCCATGCGATTAGCGTCGCCGCAGACATAAATGTGGGCACCGTCGTTTATCCAGCGCCACAGTTCCGCACCTTGTTGGCGCAGTTTATCTTGTACGTAGACTTTTTCTTTTTGATCGCGCGACCAGGCGAGATCGATGCGGCTCAGTACGCCCTCTTTGACGTAACGCTGCCATTCCACCTGGTACAGGAAATCTTCGGTAAAGTGTGGGTTGCCAAAAAACAGCCAGTTTTTGCCTTCGGCTCCGTCAGCCGCACGCTGCTGCATGAATGCACGGAACGGCGCAATCCCCGTGCCCGGTCCAATCATAATCACCGGTGTCTGCGGGTTAGCCGGCAGGCGGAAGTTATCGTTGTGTTCGATGAACACGCGCACTTCGCCCTCTTCTTCCACGCGATCGGCGAGGAAACTGGACGCGCCACCAGCACGGGCACGACCTTCAATGTCATAACGCACCACGCCCACGGTGACGTGCACTTCGCTTTCCACTTCCGCCTGGGAAGAGGCAATAGAATACAAACGCGGCGTCAGCGGGCGCAGAAGATCAACCAACGTTTGGGCGTCCAGTTGCGCTGGGGAGAAGCGCACCATATCGACGATTGGCGTGGTTGCGGCGTAATGCTGCAATTGCGCTTTGTCGCCCACCAGCGGCAGCAGAGAGTCGCTACGGGTTAAAGTGGCATAGTTCTCGACGATATTGCCGGTGTTAACCGTCAGCTCGAAATGCCACTGCAGCGCTTCGGTGAGCGACAGGGTTTTGCCGTCAACCGTGACCGGCTCATCTCCTTTCAGCCACAGCAATTCAACCAACTCTTTGACCAGCTCAGGATCGTTCTGATACCAGACTCCTAAGGCATCGCCCGGCTGGTAGCGCAGACCGGAGTCGCCGAGATCGATTTCAATATGGCGCACATC
>NZ_SZWS01000022.1:30482-34271 GCF_005281245.1 Citrobacter sp. wls826 | reverse complement strand
CGACCGGTGATTTTCTGATTCACCGCAAGCGACGCCGTCAGCGGCGCTTCTTTAGTGTACGGGCTGGTGTGTACTTCATTTACTGCACCGCTCGCAGCAACTTGCACAGACGATGCCGCAGGGGCTCGCGCTTTCAGGACATCAACCAGACGAGCACGCCATTCGGCTGCCGCGCCCTGGTATTCGACGTCGGCATCCACGCGGTCAAGCAAGCGTTCACCGCCCAGCTCAGCCAGTTTTGCATCGAAGTCTTTTCCTGACTGACAGAAAAACTCGTAAGAAGTGTCACCAAGACCAAACACGGCAAAAGCGGTGTTATCAAGCTTCGGCGCTTTTTTCGAGAACAGGAATTTATGCAACGCTACGGCTTCTTCCGCCGGTTCACCTTCCCCTTGCGTCGACGCCACTACGATCAGCAATTTCTCATTGGCGATTTGTTTGAATTTATAGTCGCCAGCATTGGTGAGAGTGACGTTGAGCTTTGCAGCGATCAGATCATCGCGCAGGGCTTCCGCCACACGACGCGCATTACCGGTTTGCGAGGCGGAGATAAGCGTAATGCCAGGCATTTCAGCAGCAGGCGCAGGAGTCGCCGCATTGCTGCCTGGCTGCTGATTCAGCACGCCCCAAAAATAGCCAGAAACCCACGCAAGCTGTGCGGGAGTGAAATCGGTCGTGGCCGCCTGAAGGCGTGCCAGTTGCTCCGGGTTTAGCGGTAGCAGAGCGGAAGGTGGGGCCTGTGTCGTCATGCGTTGTCATGTTCCAGTAAGCAAAGCGGATTTCAGCAATAAAACCCAAACTGAAGATAAGGTTAACGGCGGGGATAGTAACAATTAAAGAAGGGATAGAAATAACAAATAACCAAATGAACTAACCTGTTTTAGTTATAGTTATTAACATCAAAACAGATTAGATAACTATATGATATATCAATAATTATTAAACATCACCATCATGAATAGGTCGTTCTGATACTCAGCGCCCTTTTAACTAATGATAAAATTCGCTCTTTACGGTACCCTACGGCGGTTTTTCGCATTCTTGAGAGTAAAAAATGTCCACCACCTTGTTTAAAGATTTCACCTTCGAAGCCGCTCACCGCCTGCCGCATGTACCGGAAGGGCATAAGTGTGGCCGCCTGCATGGTCACTCATTTATGGTGCGTCTTGAAATTACCGGTGAAGTCGATCCGCATACCGGTTGGATCATGGATTTTTCTGAGTTAAAAGCCGCGTTTAAGCCAACTTACAACAGACTCGATCACTACTATCTGAACGATATTCCCGGCTTAGAAAACCCAACCAGTGAAGTTCTGGCCAAATGGATTTGGGATCAGGTTAAACCGGTTGTCCCTCTGCTGAGTGCCGTAATGGTGAAAGAGACCTGCACAGCAGGCTGCGTGTATCGCGGGGAATGATTGTATCGTCTGTGGCGACGGTCAATTTTCCTTAACTAACACTCTGTTAGGGTTATGTGCTCTGGATATCTGGAGCACAACATGTCTGACGATTTCGATATTATTATTATCGGTGCAGGGATAGCGGGCACCGCTTGTGCTTTACGCTGCGTGCGAGCAGGACTGTCAGTTTTGCTTATTGAACGCGGCGAGCTTCCCGGCAGTAAAAACCTTTCCGGCGGGCGTCTGTATACTCACGCGCTCGGTGAACTTCTTCCCCACTTCCAACATTCAGCCCCACTTGAACGCCGAATTACCCAGGAAAATCTCTCGCTGTTGACTCGCGATGGCGCAACGACGTACTCCAGCCTGCAACCGGAGGGAGACTCATGGAGCCTGCTGCGCGCCCGCTTCGACCCGTGGTTTGTCGCCCAGGCCGAGGCCGAAGGCGTACAGTTTATCAGCGGTGTGACGGTCGAGGCGCTCCATATCGAAGAGGGCAGAGTCTGCGGCGTTATTGCCGATAACGAGACGCTGTACGCCCGTTATGTGGTACTGGCGGAAGGAGCAAACAGCGTGCTGGCAGAGCGTTATGGATTCCTGCCGCGTCCCTCGACAGCCGCAATGGCATTAGGCATTAAAGAGACTTTGGCGCTGGATAAATCGTTACTTGAGGAACGTTTCCGCTTATCCAATGACGAAGGCGCGGCAATGCTGTTTAGTGGCAATATTTGTGGCGAGCTTCCCGGCGGCGCGTTTCTCTATACCAATCAAGATACGCTCTCTCTGGGCGTGGTTTGTCCGCTCTCCTCTTTGGCACAGAGCGATGTCCCGACGGCTGAACTGCTGGAGCGGCTCAAGACGCATCCGGCGTTACATCCGCTCCTCAGGGGCAGCGAAACGCTGGAATATGGTGCGCATCTGGTTCCAGAAGGCGGGTTGCACAGCCTGCCCGTACAATATGCAGGAGAAGGCTGGCTGCTGGTGGGCGATGCCCTGCGCAGCTGTGTGAATACCGGTTTCTCCGTTCGCGGCATGGATATGGCGCTCATTGGCGCTCAGGCGGCGGCGCAAACATTGATTAACGCCTGCCGGAAACGCGAGCCGCAAAATCTGTTTCCGGCTTATCACCACGACATCCAGCACAGCCTGCTGTGGGACGTTCTGCAACGTTACCGGGATGTTCCGGCGTTGCTCCAGCGCCCCGGATGGTATCGTCAATGGCCCATGCTGATGGAGGCTATTTCCCATGAAATCTGGCATCAGGGCGACCGCCCGGTAGCCCCGCTGCGCCAGATTGTCTGGCGTCAGTTTCGTCGTCACGGCCTGCGTCATCTGGCAGGCGATATCATCAGGAGCTTACGATGTCTGTAGCCCGTAACGTCTGGCGTCCCGCCGACATTTCACATATTGTTCCTGCGACCGTTGTTGACAGCGAAACGGCACAACGGCTGATCGCATCCTGCCCCGCCGGACTGTTTTCTCTTACGGCGGAAGGTGAGCTACGGGTCAGCTTTCGCGGCTGCCTGGAGTGCGGCACCTGTCGACTGCTGTGTGATGAAAAAACGCTGCAACAGTGGCGCTACCCCGCGTCCGGCTTTGGCATCACTTACCGATTTGGATAATTTAATAGGATAATTTATGCCCCTGTTACACCTGCTCCGCCAGAATCCTGTCATTGCCGCGGTGAAAGACAACGCCAGTCTGCAATTAGCCATCGATTCCGAATGCCAGTTCATCTCTGTTTTGTACGGCAATATCTGCACCATCAGCCATATCGTGAAGAAGATTAAAACTGCCGGTAAATACGCATTTATCCACGTTGATCTGCTGGAGGGCGCGTCTAATAAAGAGGTGGTGATCCAGTTTCTGAAGCTGGTCACCGAGGCCGACGGCATCATCAGTACCAAAGCGTCGATGCTGAAAGCGGCGCGGGCAGAGGGCTTTTTCTGTATTCATCGCCTGTTTATCGTCGACTCCATCTCCTTTCACAACATTGATAAGCAGGTCGCACAGTCGAACCCGGACTGTATTGAAATCCTGCCGGGATGCATGCCAAAAGTGCTGGGATGGGTGACGGAAAAAATACGCCAGCCGTTGATTGCCGGTGGTCTGGTTTGCGATGAAGAGGACGCTCGCAATGCGATGAAAGCTGGTGTAGCAGCGCTTTCAACTACCAACACCGACGTCTGGACGTTAGCGAAAAAGCTGCATTAACCCGAGCCGCCGGATAGCGGTGTAAACACCTGACCCGGCATCCCCCTGAATTAATTTTCTGCGATGGCTGCCAACGCCTCCAGCACCGGCAGCCAGTCATCCACAATCCCGACATCCGCCTGTGAAAAGACCGGCGCTCTGGCGTCACTGTTTATCGCCACCACAAACCGGCTCTG
>NZ_SZWS01000022.1:29973-30435 GCF_005281245.1 Citrobacter sp. wls826 | reverse complement strand
CGCCGCGCCGGATGCCCCCGCGACAATGCAGACATCCGGCGCAAGCAGATGCCCCGATATCCCAATCACGCGCTCAGCGTCAAAACCACCGTTCATCACCCGTGCACGGCTGTATCCCACTTCGGCACCAAACTCCTTACCAAGAGCGGTAATTTTTTCGGCATCGGCGTCACTTCTTCCCTGCCCTACCACCAGCACACGCCCGGCCTGCAACAAAGGATGAGCTGTAACACGGTCGATGCTTTCTACGCTATCCAGCCAGCCCGGAGGTGTGGTGGAGGCAATCCGGCGCTCCACCATCGCTGGCAGCGCGTTGCCCGACGCGCTCGTTTCCGGTTGTCGCGCCAGTGAAAGGCACAAGGGACGCGCGGTGATTTGTAGCCGGGCCGTCAGCGCATTCCCCCAGTGGGATTTCGTCACCAGCCCCTGTTGCGCATCCAGCGTCTGCACCTGGCAAACGCT
>NZ_SZWS01000022.1:6642-29926 GCF_005281245.1 Citrobacter sp. wls826 | reverse complement strand
CGCCAGGCCAGCCGCGTCGCAAGCTCATCCCCCAGCGCACCCGCCGGAAAAATCAGGATGTCGGCTGGCGTCAGCAACCACTGCGTCGCCAGCGCGTCCAGCACCTGCTCCGCCACGTCCGGCATCGGGTCTAGAGTCCAGCGTTCCAGTTCTGCTGCATTAAGCGCGTTTTCTGCAATCCAGCCTGCCAGTGCAGCGCATTCACCCGATTCCGTAATCACAACGATCTTCATGGCTGCATCCTCTGGCGCAAATAATCATTCCACAATATCCGCGCTTTTTCCTGCGCCGTCGCGCCGTCGATAAGCGTGGCGCTGCGCCGCTGCGCCGGTCGCGCCAGCTTCTGACATTGCACGTTCGGAGTTTCATCACTGGACGCTGGCTGACGTAAAATTGCCGCTTTTGCCGCCGCCAGACGCTGACGCATTCCGGGGACGGGAAGCGCAACTTCACCACATTGCCTGACGGCAATCACTGCCGGAAGCCGCACCCGGCAGCGGCGTAACCCGGTTGTCGTTCGCTGTTCGACAACAACAAAAGGCGGCGTCAGCGTAAAACGCTCCACCTGGGTAAAGCAGGGCCAGGCCAACATTTCAGCCATCAAAAATGGCGTTTGCCCGTTCTGCCCTTCGCTACTCTGACAGCCAGTGATAATCAAATCCGCGCCGTGATGACGCTGCCAGTCAGTTATTTGCCGGGCAATGAATTCCGGCGCAAAGCGCAGATCCGCCGTCGTTTCCAGCAACACCGGCTTATCAAAACCCAGCGCGGCAAAATAGCGCAACCAATGAATAGCACGCTCATCGCTAATGCTTAGCGCGGTTAACGTCATATCACAACCTTCACGACGTTGCGCCAGCAGTAATGCCGCAGCCGCCTGCTCATCGGCACCAGGAGAACAGCGCAGCAGCGCGGTGTCCGGGCCACGGGTATCTTCCGTCGCCGCCAGCCAGTCTTTTTCCGCCAACATACCGGAGTCTGGTTCGGCCTTAAACGCGAACAGAATGTTCATTTGCTCCTCCCTGTATTTTCTCCACGCTTCCGGCCGCCACCAGCGGCAATGCCTTCGTTTCCGGTGCCCATAGCCAGGTCACCACAAATCCAATGAGGAGCACGCCAGCCAGCAGCAGCAACGTGACCTGCATCCCACATTGCGCCAGCGTCCAGGGCAGCAGGCCGGTGCTGATTGCCGCGCCAAGTCTGCTCATCGACGTCGCAAAACCCACGCCCAGCGAGCGGATATCCGTCGGGAAGCTTTCAGCAGGCAGGATCCCTACCAGATTACTGACCGCAGAAATTGTGGTGCTGAACAGGACAAAAAGCAGCAAAGTTAACGAGCTACCGGACGGCAGAAAAGCCATCACCACCAGCGTGGCAGCCAACAGAAAAAAACTCCCAAGCAGAAACCGACGGTGCGCCAGCAGATGTGTTAATACCAGCCCCAGCAGTGCGCCAACGATTAACAACGCATTCAGCAGCAGGCTGGCGGTGAGCGCATCCTCCAGGCCGAGGGTCCCGGCAATGGTAGGCAGCCAGGTGTAGATAACAAACCAGGGGATCACCAGACAAACAAAAAACACGCTGTTAAACGCGGTTCGCCGCCAGTAGAGAGGGGAAAAGAGCGTTTTGATGTGCTTTCCGGACGCCGCAGAAACCTCGTCGCCGAGCAATACGTGCGGCCCAAGATAGCGGTGAACAATAGCGTGGGCTTCCGCGAAACGCCCCTGGCGCAGCAGCCAACGAGGCGATTCCGGCGTCCCCCAGCGAAGCAGGGTAATCAATAGTGCGGGCAGCGCCGCCGACGCCAGCAGCCAGCGCCAGGCATCCGGGCTTTCGGTAATAAAGTGGTGTCCCGCCAGGCTTGCCAGCACATAGCCGATGGTCCATACCACGCTAAAAGCCCCCAGTAACACTCCCCGATGTCGTCGTGGTGAAAATTCGGCCAGCAGGGTGTGCCCCACGGAATAATCGCCTCCCAGCCCAATCCCAATCAGGATGCGTAAACCAATAAGCTGTTCCGGCGAGGTGGCGAAAAGCTGTAAAAAAGAGGCGATGGTGATCAGCACAAAGCTGAAAGTGAAGATCTTCTGTCGACCAATGTGGTCTGAAATCCAGCCCAACACCAGACTACCGAGAAACAACCCGAGCAGCGCCGAGCCGCCAATCATCCCGGTCATAAACGGCGTGAGCTGCATGGCAGGTGTTAACTGAATAATGGCATAGCCGACAACGCCAAGAACATAGCCGTCGGTAAGGTGAGCACCAAAGGTCAAGGCGGCAATACGACAGTGAAAACCGTTAAGCGGTAAATCGTCCATTCGCACCGGTGAAGTGTTCATTTCTACCCCTGTCCGGTAAAATTGTGGCTTCCCGATCAGGAAGCCAGCTGATGTTTATTTCTCAATCGGGTAGATCGTTCCCGTGTTCATAATGCCGTTTGGATCAAACTGACGTTTCAGACCTTCCAGCAGCGGCCACGCGCTGCCATGTTCCAGCTTGCTCCAGTGAACACGATGCTTGCCGATGCCGTGGTGATGCACCATTGAGCCGCCAAGACGGATCGTCTCTTCGCAAATAATCTTGTTAAGCGGGTTGTGGTACTTATCAATCTCCTCTTCCGGCTTGCAGTCCACCACGTTGTAGTCATACACAAAGTACATGTTGGTACCGTTGATATAACTATGGGAAGAGTGACCGCCCAGCATGGTGATGTCATCCGCGTGTGGGAATTCAGTACGAATACGATGGATCACGTTTTCGTAAATTTGATGGATGTAGCTCCAACTGCCGGAAACTTCCGTCGTAAAGCCCATATTGCCGGTTTTCAGGATCTGTACGCGTTCGGCAGCCACTTTTTCCGGGCCCCAGTTCAGATGGTTAAACCAGTTCTCAATCAGCTTGCTGTCCACACGCTTACACTGTGGATAACGCGCGACGATCTCCGCAATGCCCTCGCCAGTGGCTTGCGCCATTCGCGGATTGCCCTCAGCCATGAAGATCAACACGCATTTCCCGTCAGCAAAATGAGTAAAGTGCTGGGTGCCATCCTCGGCGTCATACAGGCGTGCAATCGAAGGACGGTAGCCTTCCACCATCACTTCACGCAGGATATCGAAACCGATTTTCATATCGTCCAGAATGTAGCCGTAAAAAAGGTTATTTTCCGGCGTGAACTTGAAGATTTTCACCGTCACTTCAGTGATATAGCACAGCGCGCCTTCGTTCCCAATGATGATGTGGCGAATGTCCGGCCCGGCAGCCCGGCGTGGCACGTTCTTGATGCGGGTTACCGTGCCGTCCGGCAGCACCGCCTCCAGCCCCACGACCATATCTTCAATGGCACCGTAAAGAGTGGAGAATTGCCCGATGCTGCGGGTTGCAACCAGGCCGCCCATCTGCGCCAGCGGCTTAGACTGCGGCGAGTGCCCGGTGGTATATCCTTTTTCGCGCAATGCATTTTCCAGAATCTCAAGCGGCACGCCGCATTGAGCGGTCGCCTGCATGTTTTCAATATCAATGCTCAGGATCTGGTTCATCCCTGCCCCGTCCAGCACCACGGAGTCTTTAACCACCGTTTCCAGCCCCCCTTCCGTCGCGGATGCGCCGGTACGCGGAACTCCATTGATTTTATGCTGATTCATAAACGCCAGAACGCGGGAAACCTGCTCTGTCGAACCGAGTTTTACCACTGCCGCCGGAATGGGTAGTGTATAAATACCGTGAATGTCGGCATATTTACGAAAGCGGTCAATACTGTTTTTCTTTAATACCGTTTCATCGGTAATTACGCGTTCGGACCCAACAATTTCTTTTAACTGGTCAACAATCGCTTCGCGAGATAAAGGCATAGCTATTCCTTCCTGATAATTAGCAGAACAATTAATAATACAGAAACTATAGGTAGATATTAGCGAACTAAATAACCGCCATCGACGACCAGTAAATGACCGTTAACATAATTAGAAGCCTGACTGGCAAGGAATATCGCAGCCCCCATTAAATCCTGGGTATCGCCCCAACGATTAGCTGGGATATGATCCAATACGCGCTGATTCGTTTCCGGATTGCTGCGCGTAGCCAGCGTAATATCCGTTGCATAATATCCCGGTGCGATACCGTTAACCTGAATATTATATTGCCCCAATTCATCGCAATACGCCTTGGTAAAACCGGCAAGCGCATGTTTTGTCGCTGAATAAGCCGGAGACCACTGTCCGCCAAGATAAGAGAACAAAGAACAGATATTTATAATTTTACCGCTGTTTTGCGGAATCATAATTTTTGCCGCTTCGTAGCTCAGTTCAAACGCCGCCGTCAGGTTGACGTCAATCATCGGATCCCAGTCCGCACGACCAAAGTCCAGTACCTTATTCAGCTTACAAATTCCGGCGTTGTTCACCAGAATATCAACGGTGCCAAAACGCTCACAGCAGGCGGCAATAATCTTCTGCGGGGCACCTTTCTCGGTGATATCCACCTGCATGAATTCAACTTCAACACCCTGTTTCTCAATGATTTCCTTCGTTTCACCGTTATCTTTTACAAAACTTGGGATAAACAGATTCGCCCCGGCTTTCGCCAGCGCCATCGCAAAAGCCTGACCCAGACCGCTGTTGCCGCCCGTTACGATCGCCGTTTTCCCTTTCAGGGAGAAAAAATTCATTGAGAATGCATTGAGAGATTCGATTGACATAGCTGGCTCCAAATTCCTTTAGGCAAAAAAAAAGAAAGGCAACTTCCCCCGCTAGAGGGAAGTCACCTTTCTCATTATCTCTGGTAACTGGAATGAATTTTTAGCATAACGAGAAATTATCTAACGTGATCAAAATCACAGATGTTTTGTTCATTTTGTATTGATGACTAAAAACAAGAAGCGTGATTATTCTCACACTATAACCCACACTTCCATGTTATTTCTAAGCGCAATTACTAGAGACCTGAGAAAAGTAATCCACCTGAAAGGGCGGTTTACTTTTCTCTTTTTTTTGTCTGCATAAAATGAGAGCCCGATATGCAACAATCCTCATATCGCCGTTGGATAACACTCGCCATTATTAGTTTCAGCGGTGGCGTTAGTTTTGATTTAGCCTATTTACGTTATATCTATCAAATTCCCATGGCAAAATTCATGGGATTTAGCAATACCGAAATTGGATTAATAATGAGTACCTTTGGCGTTGCCGCTATTATTCTGTATGCGCCCAGCGGCGTAATTGCCGATAAATTCTCCCATCGCAAAATGATCACTTCAGCCATGATAATTACCGGATTGCTCGGACTGCTGATGATGACCTATCCACCGCTGTGGGTCATGCTCTGTATTCAGGTCGCCTTTGCCATCACGACAATCCTGATGCTGTGGTCGGTATCAATTAAAGCCGCCTCGCTGCTGGGGGATCACAGTGAACAAGGGAAAATCATGGGCTGGATGGAAGGCCTGCGCGGTGTCGGCGTCATGTCGCTGGCGGTATTTACCATGTGGGTCTTTTCTCGCTTCGCACCGGATGACAGCAACAGCCTGAAGGCCGTGATCCTGATTTATAGCGTGGTTTACATCCTGTTGGGAATTTTGTGCTGGTTCTTCGTGAACGATGGCAACAGCCGCAGCCACGGTGCGAAAGAGGATAAGCAGGCGTTTCAGCTCAAAGATATCATCGCCGTGCTGCGTATCAGCACCACCTGGTATTGCAGCATGGTTATTTTTGGCGTCTTTACGATCTACGCCATTCTCAGCTACTCCACCAACTATCTGACTGAAATGTACGGCATGTCGCTGGTCGCGGCGAGCTACATGGGGATCGTCATCAACAAGATCTTCCGGGCTATCTGTGGGCCACTGGGCGGCATCATCACCACCTACAGCAAAATTAAGTCGCCAACGCGCGTGGTGCAACTGCTTTCAATTGTCGGCGCCGCTGCGCTGATTGCCCTGCTGGTGACGAACTCAAATCCGCAGTCCGTAGTTATGGGGATCGGCCTGATTCTGCTGCTGGGCTTCACCTGCTACGCCTCGCGCGGGCTTTACTGGGCCTGTCCCGGCGAGGCCAGAACCCCTTCTTACATCATGGGAACCACCGTAGGGATCTGCTCGGTGATCGGTTTTCTGCCCGACGTGTTCGTCTATCCGATTGTCGGCCACTGGCAGGATACGCTCCCAGCGGCACAAGCCTATCGCAATATGTGGCTGATGGGACTGGCGGCGCTGTGCATGGTCATCCTCTTCACGTTCTTATTGTTTCGCAAAATTCGCACCAACAACGCCGCACCGGAAAAGATAACCTCACTGGCCGCAGAAACCTCCGGCGAGTGAAGATGGAAAATTAAAGGAGAATGACAATGTCAAAGAAATACATCATTGGAATTGATGGCGGAAGTCAGAGTACCAAGGTTGTGATGTACGATCTGGAAGGTAACGTGGTGTGTGAAGGAAAAGGTCTCCTGCAACCGATGTTTACTCCCGACGCCGATACGGCAGAGCATCCGGACGACGATTTATGGGCTTCATTGTGTTTTGCTGGCAAAGACTTAATGAGCCAGTTCGCGGGAGATCCAAAAGACATTGTCGGGATTGGTCTGGGCTCCATTCGCTGCTGTCGCGCATTGCTCAAAGCAGACGGCACGCCCGCTGCGCCATTGATCAGCTGGCAGGACGCGCGCGTCACCCGCCCCTATGAGCACGCCAATCCTGATGTGGCTTACGTCACCTCATTTTCAGGTTATTTGTCACATCGCTTAACCGGTGAATTTAAAGACAATATCGCCAACTACTTTGGTCAGTGGCCGGTGGATTACAAAACCTGGACATGGAGCGACGACCCGGAGGTGGTGAAGAAATTCAATATCCCGCGCAGGATGCTGTTCGAGGTGCAGATGCCGGGAACCGTGATCGGGCACTTGACCGACGCTGCCGCGAAGGCGACCAGCTTCCCTGCCGGATTACCGGTGGTTTGCACCACCAGCGACAAACCGGTAGAGGCCCTGGGCGCAGGATTGCTGGACGACGAAACCGCGGTGATCTCATTAGGCACCTATATCGCCCTGATGATGAACGGCAAAGCGCTGCCCAAAGATCCCGTCGCTTATTGGCCAATTATGTCTTCGATTCCGCAAACGCTACTCTACGAAGGCTATGGCATTCGCAAAGGAATGTGGACGGTCAGTTGGCTGCGGGATATGTTGGGGGAATCACTAATCCAGGATGCGAAAGCACAGGATCTGTCGCCGGAAGATTTGCTGAATAAGAAAGCGGCCAGCGTACCACCCGGTTGTAATGGCCTGATGACCGTCCTGGACTGGCTGACCAACCCGTGGGAACCGTTCAAACGTGGGATCATGATTGGCTTTGACTCCAGCATGGACTACGCCTGGATTTACCGCTCTATTCTGGAGAGCGTTGCGCTGACGCTGAAAAACAATTACGACAATATGTGTAACGAAATGAATCACTTCGCTAAACAAGTGATCATTACGGGCGGCGGTTCAAACAGCGATCTATTCATGCAAATCTTTGCCGACGTGTTCAATCTTCCAGCAAGACGGAATGCCATTAACGGTTGCGCCAGCCTGGGCGCGGCAATTAACACGGCGGTAGGGCTTGGTCTCTATCCGAACTATGAGAACGCGATAGAAAAAATGGTGCGGGTGAAAGATGTATTCACACCAATAGAAAACAACGCCAGACGCTATGACGCGCTGAACAAAGGGATTTTCCGCGATTTAACCCAGCACACCGATGTGATCCTGAAAAAGTCGTATGAAGTGTTGCATGGCGGCCTGGATAACGTTAATTCGATTCAGAGCTGGTCTAACGCATAAGGTTGTCCGGCCTGCATGTAGCACTCAATGCAGGCCGATAAACCCATTATCATCAGGCAATATTCAGATATTTATGGGTCTGCATCGACAGACGCCAGTTCCGCGCAATACAGGTATCAATACACAAACGCGTGGCATCTTCTTTCTGGCTGATTGGCTGTAAGGCGATGATACGCGGTTTGTCGTCGCTCAACGTAGCCAGCAGTTCATCCAGCGCTTCAATATCGCGAACGCGACCAACCGGATGTTTGATTTCATTCGCACGCTCCAGCGCCTGCGACAGCACATCATAACCGCCGCGCATATTCACCTTCGGCGATACGGTCACCCAGGTATTCGGCGTACAGCGCACTTCGTGGGTACCGCTGGTTTCAATCTGGCAGCTAAAGCCGTTCTTTTCCAGCAGGTCTGTCAGCGGCATCAGGTCATGAATGCAGGGCTCGCCACCGGTTATCACCACGTGACGGGCGGTATAGCCCTGACGCACAATGACCGCCAGCAGATCCTCGCTGCTCGCCGCGCCCCATTTATCGCTCTCTTTGGTCTTAGCCAGGATGCTGTACAGGGAAACTTCCCGATCCTCAAGCTTATCCCAGGTGTGTTTGGTATCGCACCAGGCACAGCCAACCGGGCATCCCTGTAAACGAATAAAAATGGCGGGGACGCCGGTAAAGTAACCCTCACCTTGCAGGGTCTGGAACATCTCGTTAATCGGGTACTGCATAGCGCTCTCAATATGGGGATAAACGATAATTATCGCAGATCCCCGCCAAAGTATCATGCCCCATCGATGCTTTACGCGGCGATCGCCGCGGCAAAGCGTGCCGTAATCTGCTGCGGACGCGTGATAGCCCCTCCAACCACCACGGTATGGGCACCTAATGCCAGGCAACGTGCAGCACGTTCCGGGGTATCGACGTTTCCTTCCGCCACGACCGGTATGCTGACCGCAGCCAACACCTCACGTAAAAAACCGCAGTCGTTTTCCGCCAGCACATGCCCGACAGTGTCAGCGGTATAGCCGTAGAGCGTAGTGCCCACGCAGTCAAACCCCAGACGCTCGGCGGTCACCGCCTCGTCTACAGTGGCGATATCCGCCATCAGCAGTACGGACGGGTAGCGAGCGCGGACTTGTGCGACCAGTTCTTCCAGCGTTTGCCCACCAGGGCGCGGGCGCGCTGTCGCGTCCAGAGCAATAATTTCCGGCTCAACGGTCATCAACTCATCCACTTCCTGCAGGGTGGCCGTGATAAACACATCACTACCCGGATAATCGCGCTTGATAATCCCAATCACCGGCAGTGAGACGATCTCTTTGATAGCGCGAATATCCACCACGCTGTTCGCACGGATACCTACCGCACCGCCCTGTGCTGCCGCCAACGCCATACGCGACATAATAAATGGACTGTGCAGAGGCTCATTTTCCAGCGCCTGACAGGAGACGATTAATTTACCTTTCAGGCAATCCAGTACAGTTTTCATTACGATAAGATCTCTTCGACTTCGTTTTTAATGATGGTGACATGCGGGCCATAAATCACCTGAACACCTTTACCGCGAATAATAACGCCACGTGCTCCGGTCGCTTTCAGCGCCGCTTCATCTACCTTGCTGCTCTCTTTCACCGTCACGCGTAAGCGTGTTGCGCAACAGTCCACCTCTTCCAGATTCTCTTTGCCTCCCAGCCCAGAGATGACTGCCGCTGCGCGTTCACTTTGAGGCAGACCGGATTCAATTGGGGTTACGTTTTCACGCCCAGGTGTCAGCCAGCCAAAGCGGTTAATCAAATAGCGGAAGGTAAAGTAGTAAAGGAAGAACCACGGTATCCCCACCATGGGAACGTACATCCAGTTGGTTTTGGCTTCCCCCTGTAAGACGCCGAAGAGGAGGAAATCGATAAGCCCACCCGAAAAGGTTTGCCCAATAGTGATATGTAAAATATGAGCCATCATAAACGCCAGGCCATCGAAGAAGGCGTGAATGACATATAACACGGGAGCCACAAAGAGGAAGGAGAACTCGATAGGCTCAGTGATCCCCGTCAGGAAAGAGGTCAGGGCTGCCGACAACAGCAGGCCGGCGACAAGCTTTCTGTTCTCCGGCTTGGCAGTGTGATACATCGCCAGGCATGCGCCAAGCAGGCCAAACATCATGGTAATGAATCGCCCGGACATAAAGCGCGAGGTGCCCGCATAGAACTGCTGCGTATTCGGATCGGCAAGTTGGGCAAAGAAAATCCGCTGCGTACCTTCAACCAACTGGCCGTTGACGATTTCGCTACCGCCAAGCGCCGTCGTCCAGAACGGCAAATAAAAGATATGGTGTAAACCCAGTGGGCCAAGCATACGCAGGATGAAGCCGTACAACAGTGTCCCCAGATAACCCGTCGCATCCACCAGACCACCCAGCCCAAAAATGAGTTTCTGGAAATGCGGCCAAACCACTGTCATGACAGCCCCCACAACAATCGCGGCAAGGGAGCTAATAATCGGTACAAAGCGCGAGCCGCTGAAGAAACCAAGGAACTGAGGTAGTGAGACTTTATTGAAACGGCTATGCAACGCGCAGGTGACAAGACCAATAACCACCCCACCAAACACGCCCGTTTCCAGCGTCTGAATACCCAGCGTCATCCCCTGGCCAACGGCACCCGGGTTCTCGTGCGCCAGTGTCCCGTTGAGGGTCAATAAGGCATTGATAGTGGCATTCATCACCAAAAATGCCAGCAATGCCGCCAGCCCGGCGGTACCTTTATCCGTTTTCGCCAGTCCTACAGCGACACCCACTGCGAACAACACCGAAAGATTGGCAAACACAATAGAACCGGCGCTGGTCATGATTGTGAAGATTGCCTGCAACCAGTCGACATCCAAAAACGGATAAGCCGTCAATGTGTTTGGATTCGACAGTGCGCCGCCAATCCCTAACAACAGTCCCGCGGCGGGCAATACCGCAATCGGCAGCATGAAGGATTTGCCGAAGCGCTGCGCTTTTTCAAACCATGCACCCGATGAGGCGCCGCTAAACATTTGCATCATTTTTTCATCTCCCCGACTAGTGATGAAAATTTTTACCATAATTATTTTTATAAATGAAAATTATCATCAAAAACCAGGAAGCCGATCATACTTTTTTAAAATGACTGGCATCTCTCCCCTGCTTTCCGCCACACTATCAGCAGAGAAACGCATTAAGGATTTTGCATGTCAGAAAATGAAAACCTGCTGCTGAGATTGCGCCAGAGCGTTGACGGATATAGCCGAACACAACAGAAGCTGGGAGAGTTTGTGCTAAGCGATCCGGCAAAAGTTGTCTACCTGACGATTACCGAACTGGCGCGTGAAAGCGACACCAGCGAAGCTAGCGTCACACGGCTGTGCCGTACGCTGGGGTGTAAGGGCTATAACGAGTTCAAAATGGCGCTGGCACTCGATCTCCAGCAAGAACAGCCGGTAGAGCACAGCGGGGATGAAATTGACAATGTGGTCAATGAATCCGTGCAAGCACTGCAGGACACCGCAAAATTACTCGACAGAGCATTACTTGAAGCAGCCGCTCTTGCGCTGCATCAGGCGCAGTCGGTACAGATTTATGGCGTAGCGGCCAGCGCCATTCTGGGGGAGTATTTACATTACAAACTCCTGCGCTTGGGCAAACCCGCACAAATGTTCAGCGATATGCATCGCGCAGCCATGAACGCCACAACGCTAAGCAAAGACACGCTCGTGGTGGCGATTTCCAGCTCAGGCTCCACGCGCGATCTGCTGCATGTCGTTAAACTGGCGCGTAAGCAAGGCGCGCGCGTACTGGCGTTGAGTAATACGCCGCGCAGTCCGTTGGCTTCGCTGAGTGATATTCAACTGGTCGCAGCCAAACCAGAAGGTCCGTTGAGTGCTGGTGCGCTAAACGCCAAGGTGGGAGTGATGCTGTTGGTAGAACTGCTCACCACGTCACTGATTGCTCTGGATGAAAAGTACAGTGATGTGAGCCAGAAAACCGCCAGTGCGACCTTACCGCTACTGCTTTAGTTTAGCGGCATAAAAAAACCCGCCGCAGCGGGTTTTTACGTTAAGAGTTAAAGAACAGGATTACGCCTGACCTTTGATCTCTTTACGACCGTTGTACGGCGCTTGTTCACCCAGAGCTTCTTCGATACGAATCAGCTGGTTGTACTTAGCAACGCGGTCAGAACGGCTCATAGAACCGGTTTTGATCTGGCCTGCAGCGGTACCAACAGCCAGGTCAGCGATGGTAGCGTCTTCAGTTTCGCCAGAACGGTGAGAGATGACAGCGGTGTAGCCAGCGTCTTTCGCCATTTTGATCGCAGCCAGAGTTTCGGTCAGAGAACCGATCTGGTTGAATTTGATCAGGATGGAGTTAACGATGCCTTTTTCGATACCTTCTTTCAGGATCTTGGTGTTGGTTACGAACAGATCGTCACCAACCAGCTGGATTTTGTCGCCCAGAACTTTAGTCTGGTATGCGAAACCGTCCCAGTCAGACTCGTCCAGACCATCTTCGATGGACACGATCGGGTACTGTTTGGTCAGTTCTTCCAGGAAGTGAGTGAATTCTTCGGAGGTGAATGCTTTGTTGCCTTCGCCAGCCAGAACGTATTTACCGTCTTTGTAGAATTCAGAAGCTGCACAGTCCATCGCCAGGGTGATGTCTTTGCCCAGCTCGTAGCCAGCTGCTTTAACCGCTTCAGCGATTACAGCCAGAGCTTCAGCGTTGGAACCCAGGTTCGGCGCGTAGCCGCCTTCGTCACCCACTGCAGTGTTCATACCTTTAGCTTTCAGAACTTTAGCCAGGTTATGGAACACTTCAGAACCCATACGTACGGCTTCTTTCAGGGTTTTAGCGCCAACCGGCTGAATCATGAACTCCTGGATGTCAACGTTGTTGTCAGCGTGCTCACCACCGTTGATGATGTTCATCATCGGAACCGGCATGGAGTATTTGCCCGGAGTACCGTTCAGTTCAGCGATGTGTGCATACAGCGGCAGGCCTTTAGCAGCAGCTGCTGCTTTGGCGTTCGCCAGGGACACAGCCAGGATGGCGTTTGCACCGAAGTTGGATTTGTTTTCAGTACCGTCCAGATCGATCATGATCTTGTCGATGCCAGCCTGATCTTTAGCATCTTTACCCAGCAGAGCCTGAGCAATTGGGCCGTTAACAGCTGCAACAGCTTTCAGTACGCCTTTACCCATGAAACGGGATTTGTCGCCGTCGCGCAGTTCCAGTGCTTCGCGGGAACCAGTAGAAGCACCTGACGGAGCTGCTGCCATACCAACGAAACCACCTTCCAGGTGTACTTCGGCTTCAACAGTCGGGTTACCACGGGAGTCGATGATTTCACGACCGATGATTTTAACGATTTTGGACATTAGATTTTCCTCAGTACAAGTTAAACTAAAACTCCAGACAAACAATGCACCCGGATGGGTGCATTGCCGTTCTAACTTTTTTACTTCTTACTTCGCCTGACGCTTCTGATGTTCACTGGCGGCTTTCACAAAGCCGGCAAACAGCGGGTGCCCATCACGTGGCGTGGAAGTAAATTCCGGGTGGAACTGACAGGCCACGAACCACGGATGATTCGGTACCTCAATGATCTCGACCAACTGATCATCACCGGAACGGCCTGCAATACGCAGACCCGCAGCTTCAATCTGTTTCAACAGCATATTGTTGACTTCGTAACGGTGGCGATGGCGTTCAACAATTGTCGGCGCGCCGTACAGCTGACGAACCAGGCTATCGTCGCTCAACTGACACTGCTGGGCGCCAAGGCGCATTGTGCCGCCCAGATCGCTCTTCTCGGTACGGACTTCAACGTTGCCGTCTTCATCGCGCCATTCGGTAATCAGGGCCACCACCGGGTACTTACAGTCTGGCACAAATTCCGTGGAGTTGGCGTTATCCATACCCACTACGTTACGTGCAAACTCAATCAACGCAACCTGCATACCCAGGCAAATACCCAGATAAGGAACATTGTTTTCACGCGCAAAGCGCGCTGTCGCGATCTTACCTTCAACACCACGGTAGCCGAAGCCGCCAGGGATCAGGATTGCATCAAGACCTTTCAGGATCTCAACGCCGCGCGTTTCGACATCTTGCGAATCGATCAGCTTAATGTTGACGGTGACACGATTCTTCAGACCACCGTGCTTCAATGCTTCGATAACTGACTTATAGGCATCCGGCAGTTCAATATACTTGCCGACCATACCGATAGTCACTTCGCCTGCCGGATTCGCTTCTTCGTAGATAACCTGTTCCCATTCTGACAGATTAGCTTCCGGACAGTTCAAGCTGAATCGTTTACAAATATAATCGTCAAGGCCCTGGGATTTCAACAGGCCTGGAATTTTATAGATGGAATCGACATCTTTCATTGAAATAACGGCTTTTTCTGGCACGTTACAGAACAATGCAATTTTTGCACGTTCGTTGGCCGGAACCGCGCGATCGGAACGACAGATCAGAATGTCAGGCTGGATACCGATAGACAGCAACTCTTTTACCGAGTGCTGAGTCGGTTTAGTTTTGACTTCACCGGCAGCGGCCAGGTAAGGAACCAGAGTCAGGTGCATGAACAGCGCGTGTTCACGACCGATATCTACCGCTAATTGGCGAATCGCTTCCAGGAATGGCAGGGATTCGATATCACCGACCGTACCGCCGATTTCAACCAGAACGACGTCATGACCTTCGCCACCGGCAAGGACACGCTCTTTAATCGCGTTGGTGATGTGCGGGATAACCTGTACGGTTGCCCCCAGATAGTCGCCACGGCGCTCTTTGCGCAGGACATCGGAGTAAATTCGACCGGTAGTGAAGTTATTGCGGCGAGTCATTTTGGTACGAATGAAACGCTCATAGTGACCCAGGTCCAGGTCGGTTTCAGCGCCGTCTTCAGTAACGAACACTTCCCCGTGTTGGATTGGACTCATAGTACCTGGATCGACGTTGATATACGGATCCAGTTTCATCATGGTCACGTTGAGGCCACGAGCCTCAAGAATGGCTGCCAGGGAGGCTGCGGCAATGCCTTTACCCAGAGAGGATACGACCCCGCCGGTCACAAAAATATAGTTCGTTGTCATGCTGGACCTGAGAAGTTAGGGTGAAACGATGGAATTACCAAGACGGGAAAGTAGTATACCCGAACATGACGAGCGCCACAAACTTTCATTATTCCTCCTCTTCACCAGGCTCACATAAACATCGGGAGTGAGAAAATAGCCCCTTTGGGGTAAATGTTTTTGACGTAAATCAAGCGCTTGTTATTTAAAAAATCACACAAATCGCCCTTGACCGACGAAATCCCTTAGAGATCAATTTCCTGCCGTTTTACCTGTTGCCAGACTTCTTCCATAGTTTCCAGATCAACACCAGTCATTTCCAGACCCCGGGCCGCTACAATTCGCTCAACCTCACGAAAACGGCGCTCAAATTTCTCGTTCGCTTTTTGCAATGCGATCTCAGCTTTAGTGCCTAAATGCCGAGCCATATTGACCGTCGCAAACAACAGGTCGCCCATTTCCTCCTCCAGTTTAGCCTGGTCGACAACAGCCTGCTTCGCCTCAAACATGACTTCATCGATCTCTTCGTAAACCTTGTCGACAACCGGTCCTAATGTTTTCCAGTCGAAACCAACATTAGAGCAGCGTTTCTGGATTTTTTGGGCGCGCATTAACGCCGGTAAACTACGGGGAATATCGTCGAGTGCGGAATGCTGCGCCTTCTGGGCGCGTTCTTCGCTTTTGATTTGCTCCCAGCGGGTCAACACCTCAGTGCTGTTACTGGCAGAAACATCAGCAAAAACATGTGGGTGGCGACGCTCAAGCTTATCGCTGATGGCGGCGCAAATATCATTGAAATCGAAACGTCCTTCTTCCTGCGCCATCTGGGCGTAAAACACCACCTGGAACAGCAAGTCACCCAGCTCTCCACGCAGGTCGTCGAAGTCTTCCCGCGCAATTGCGTCCAGCACTTCATAGGTTTCTTCGAGGGTGTAAGGGGCAATAGTGGCGAATGTCTGCTCTTTATCCCAGGGACAACCGTTTTCCGGGTCGCGCAGGCGCTGCATAATACCGAGCAGTCGGTCGATTTGATTCATTGGAATATCCTGAAATTTCGATACGCGAGGCCAGATAAGACGACAGCCGATATCCGGCAACATGGCAATGCCTGATGGCAACGCTAACGCGCCTCACCAGGCATGCAAACTTATCTGGCCTATAAAATAATTAATTACCGTGCAGACGACGTGCGTCGATCACATCCGGCACCTGGTTCAGCTTGCCAAGCACGCGCCCGAGCACCTGCAGGTTATAGATTTCGATGGTCATATCGATGGTAGCCAGTTGCTGTTTGGTATCACTCCGGCTGGCAACCCCCAGCACGTTCACCTTCTCGTTGGCAAGAATCGTGGTGATATCACGTAATAAGCCGCTGCGATCGTTAGCCTGGACGCGAACCACCAGCGAATATCCTGCCGAGTAGCTTTCGCCCCAAACCGCATCAACAATTCGTTCCGGCGCATGAGAGCGCAGCTCGGTCAACTGTTCGCAATCCGCCCGGTGCACGGAAATACCGCGGCCCTGAGTGATAAACCCGACAATTTCATCGCCTGGAATCGGCTGGCAGCAGCGCGCAATGTGGTGCATCAGGTTACCCACCCCTTCCACCACCACGCGACCGTCGTCTTTACGGCGACTCTGCGGCGCCTGCGTTTTCTGCTGAAGCTGTTTCAGCGCGGCGGCATCCTGTTCGGCTGCGCTTGGCTTATTAAACTGCGCCTGCAGGAAGTTCACCATCTGGTTGAGGCGAATGTCCCCCCCACCAATCGCCGCCAGCAGCTCATCCAGCTCATTGAAGCTGTAGCGCGGCAGCAGGTGCTTTTCCGCTTCTTTCAGGCTAATGCCTAAATGCGCCAGCTCATCGTCGAGGATCTGGCGGCCAGCAAGGATGTTTTTGTCGCGGTCCTGTTTACGGAACCAGGCGTGGATCTTCGAACGCCCCCGACTGGTGGTGACATAGCCGAGGTTAGGGTTCAGCCAGTCGCGGCTTGGGTTAGGCTGTTTCTGGGTGATAATTTCAATTTGATCGCCCATCTGCAGCTGGTAGGTAAACGGTACGATGCGTCCGCCAATTTTCGCGCCAATGCAACGATGCCCCACATCACTGTGAATATGATAAGCAAAATCGAGCGGTGTGGAGCCCGCAGGTAAGTCCACAACGTCGCCTTTTGGCGTAAAGACGTACACTCGGTCATCAAAGACCTGGCTACGGACTTCATCCAGCATTTCGCCAGAGTCCGCCATCTCTTCCTGCCAGGCGATCAGCTTACGCAGCCATGCAATACGATCTTCATGACCAGAACGCGCTACGCCTGAAGCGGTGCCCTCTTTGTACTTCCAGTGTGCCGCAACGCCCAGTTCGGCATCTTCGTGCATCTGTTTCGTACGGATCTGAATTTCAATGGTTTTCCCGCCCGGTCCCAGCACAACCGTATGAATTGACTGATAGCCGTTGGGTTTCGGGTTAGCAACATAGTCATCGAACTCATCCGGCAGATGGCGATAGTGAGTATGCACTATCCCGAGCGCGGCATAGCAGTCCTGTAAACGCTCCGCCACGATACGCACCGCGCGCACGTCGAAAAGTTCATCGAAGGCCAGCTGCTTTTTCTGCATTTTGCGCCAGATGCTGTAGATGTGTTTCGGACGTCCGTACACTTCGGCTTTGACGCCTTCCGTTTTCATCTCTGAGCGCAAATGACCGACGAACTCATCAATGTAATGCTCGCGATCGATGCGACGTTCGTGCAGCAGCTTGGCAATACGTTTGTATTCAGCCGGGTGCAGGTAACGGAAGCAGTAATCTTCCAGTTCCCATTTTAATTGCCCGATACCCAAACGGTTGGCCAGCGGCGCATAGATATTGGTGCACTCTTTTGCCGCCAGAACGCGTTCATCTTCCGGTGCGTCCTTCACTTCACGCAGATGTGCAATCCGCTCCGCCAGCTTGATGACCACACAGCGGAAATCATCCACCATAGCCAGCAGCATGCGGCGAACGTTATCGACCTGTTCGGAAGAGACTGAATCGGTATGAGTGGCCTTAAGCTGGCGTATTGCCGCCATATCCCGCACGCCGTGGATAAGATGAACAATGGATTTGCCCACGCTCTCGCGCAGGATGTCTTCACTGACCACGTTGGCATCTGCCAGAGGGAACAGCATTGCTGCGCGCAGCGTGTCGATATCCATGCTCAACATGGAGAGTATTTCTACCATCTCCACGCCACGCCACAGCAGCAGTTCCGCATCCGGATGCCCCTGTGTCTGCTGCTGGCAGTACGCCCAGGTTTCGGCTAAGCGTTCACACGACTGCTGGCTGGAGATCCCCAGACTCGCGATCCATTTCTTTGGATCAAACTCACCAGCTTTATTTATATGTGCACTTCTTACCGCAACCATTGTCCTCTCCTTAAGGGGCCTGGCCTGTCGAAGTCGACAAGCCATACCCATTGTCTTTCACGCTGCATTACCACCCGAAATCCAATGGGTACAAAATTTATTACATACGCTCAAACAGGACCATTGATTCCAGGTGTCCAGTGTGCGGGAACATATCAAGCATCGCCAGTCGCCGTATGGCATATCCCGCGTTGAGCAAAGCGTCGCTGTCACGAGCCAGCGTTGCCGGGTTACAGGATACATAAACAACGCGTATAGGTTCTAATTTTATAATATGTTGCATCACACCTGCAGCCCCCGCACGCGCAGGATCGAGCAATACTTTGTCGAATCCGTTTTTCGCCCACGGCTGCCGGGTAACATCTTCCTCAAGGTTTTCATGAAAGAATGTCACATTGTGTAATCCGTTATTCAGCGCGTTTTCCCGGCCTTTTTCCACCAGCGCCGGTACCCCTTCCACCCCCACCACGTTTGCAGCCCGGGTTGCCAACGGCAGGGTAAAATTACCCATTCCACAGAACAGATCGAGTACGCGATCTTCAGGTTGCACATCAAGCCATTCGAGCGCACGGGCCACCATTTGTTGGTTTACCCCTTCATTGACCTGAATAAAATCACGCGGGCTGAAGGTTAACCGTAGTCCATTTGAGTCATACCAGGGCGACTCTTCTGATATTGATTCCAGTATCTCGCTTTGCGGGGCCAGAAACAAAGACAGCCCCTGAGAATGCGAAAAGCATTCCAGTTTTTCTTTATCCTGAACACTTAATGGCGCCGTGTGGCGCAAAATCATCAGGGTTCCGCTCCCCGCCTGCACCAGCTCGACATGACCAAGATGGCGTAACCCTTGCAGACTTTCCAGACACGCCCGGATGTGGGGCAAGAGCGCTTCAAGCTGGGGCACCAAAATAGGGCATTGTTTAACATCGATAATGTCGCTGGATGCGGATTTGCGAAACCCCATCTGCAATTTTTGTTCTTTTGGCCGATAGTTCAGGCTCAACCTGGCGCGACGACGATAGCCCCACGGGGTATCAGCTATAACATCCAACACTTCACATTTCATTAAACGCGACAACGCCGCGCTTTTGCTACGCTGCTGCAACGAGATGCTGGCATGCTGCTGCTGGCAGCCGCCGCACACGCCAAAATGCGGGCAACGTGGCACTTCACGCTGCGGACTGTCGTTTAAACGTCGTTTTACTTGCGCACGGGCGAACTGTTTTTTATCTTCGGTAATCACCACCTCGGCGCTTTCCTGAGGTAGCAATTCCGGTATAAACAACGCCTTTCCGTTATGGCGAGCAACGCCCTGGCCGAAAGGATCAAGGTCATTGACGGTAACGGTTATGATCTGACGCGTCGTCACGCGTCGTTTTGCAGAGTAGAATTGCGCCATCGACGAGATATTTCTCTATTTAACAGTGTGACCCTAATTGTCCCATAACGGAACTCCATGACCAACTACAGCCTGCGCGCACGCATGATGATTCTGATCCTGGCCCCGACCGTCCTGATTGGTTTGCTGCTCAGTATCTTTTTTGTTGTGCATCGCTATAACGACTTGCAGCGTCAACTGGAAGATGCTGGCGCCAGCATCATTGAGCCACTCGCGGTCTCCAGCGAATATGGCATGAATCTGCAAAACAGAGAATCCATCGGCCAACTTATCAGCGTGCTGCATCGTCGCCATTCCGATATCGTGCGGGCAATTTCTGTCTATGACGAGAATAATCGGCTGTTTGTCACATCCAATTTTCATCTCGATCCGTCTGAAATGCAGCTGGCAACCGGTTCACCATTTCCCCGAAAGCTGAGCGTCACCCGGCTCGGGGATATTATGATCCTGCGAACGCCAATTATATCGGAAAGCTATTCGCCGGATGAATCTGCCGTCAGCGACGCCAAAAATACGGAAAATATGCTGGGGTATGTAGCGCTTGAGCTGGACCTCAAGTCAGTACGATTACAGCAGTATAAAGAGATCTTTATCTCCAGCGTAATGATGCTGTTTTGTATCGGTATTGCGTTAATTTTTGGCTGGCGTCTGATGCGCGACGTGACTGGCCCGATTCGCAATATGGTGAATACCGTTGACCGAATACGTAGAGGCCAGCTCGACAGCCGCGTCGAAGGTTTCATGTTGGGCGAGCTGGATATGCTCAAAAATGGCATCAACTCGATGGCGATGTCACTTGCGGCCTACCATGAAGAGATGCAGCACAACATCGACCAGGCCACCTCTGACCTGCGCGAAACGTTGGAGCAGATGGAAATCCAGAACGTCGAACTGGATCTGGCGAAGAAACGCGCCCAGGAAGCGGCGCGTATTAAGTCTGAGTTTCTGGCTAACATGTCGCATGAGCTGCGTACGCCGCTGAATGGCGTGATTGGCTTCACCCGCCTGACGCTTAAAACCGAGCTCAACACGACGCAGCGCGATCACCTGAATACGATTGAACGCTCGGCCAACAATCTGTTGGCCATCATCAATGATGTGCTCGACTTCTCCAAACTTGAGGCGGGCAAACTGATTCTGGAAAGCATCCCATTCCCGCTGCGTAGCACGCTGGATGACGTCGTCACGCTGTTAGCGCACTCATCCCATGATAAAGGGCTTGAGCTGACGCTAAATATTAAGAATGACGTGCCGGACAACGTCATCGGGGACCCGCTGCGCTTACAGCAGGTAATCACTAATCTGGTTGGCAATGCCATCAAATTTACCGAAGGCGGCAATATCGACATTCTGGTCGAGAAACGCGCCCTCAGTAACACGAAAGTGCAAATTGAAGTGCAAATCCGCGATACCGGAATTGGCATCCCTGAGCGCGATCAGTCACGCCTGTTCCAGGCCTTCCGCCAGGCCGATGCCAGTATTTCCCGCCGCCACGGCGGGACCGGACTGGGTCTGGTCATTACGCAAAAGCTGGTCAATGAAATGGGCGGGGATATCTCCTTCCACAGCCAGCCGAACCGGGGCTCCACGTTCTGGTTCCATATCAGCCTCGATCTCAACCCTAACGTTCTCGTGGATCGCTCAACCACGCACTGTCTGGCCGGAAAGCGGCTGGCCTACGTTGAACCTAACGCAACAGCCGCGCAATGCACGTTAGATATCTTGAGTGAAACGCCGCTGGAGGTGATTTACAGCCCTTCATTCTCCGGGCTGCCGAAGGATCACTACGATATTCTGCTGCTTGGCATACCGGTCACTTTACGCGAACCGCTCACCATGCAGCATGAGCGGCTGGCAAGCGCAGCGGCGATGACCGACTTTTTGTTACTGGCTCTGCCTTGCCATGCGCAGATCAACGCCGAGAAATTAAAGCAGGGCGGCGCGGCGGCGTGCCTGTTGAAACCTCTTACCTCAACCCGCTTACTGCCAGCGTTGACAGAGTATTGTCAACTGAACCACAGCGCGGCTCCGCTACTGTTAGACGAGAGCAAAATTGCGATGACCGTCATGGCGGTGGACGACAACCCGGCGAACCTCAAGCTGATTGGTGCTCTGCTGGAAGATAAAGTGCAGCACGTCGTGCTCTGCGACAGCGGACATCAGGCAGTGGATCGCGCCAAACAGATGCAGTTTGATCTCATCCTGATGGATATTCAGATGCCAGACATGGACGGTATTCGCGCCTGCGAACTGATCCACCAGCTTCCTCATCAACAACAGACGCCGGTCATTGCGGTCACCGCGCATGCCATGGCCGGGCAAAAAGAGAAGCTGCTCAGCGCCGGGATGAACGATTACCTGGCGAAGCCTATCGAAGAAGATAAGCTGCATAATCTGCTGTTACGCTACAAACCCGGCGCGAGCTCATCGCTGAGGGCGCTCGCTGTTGAACCGGTCGTCAATCCGAATACCACACTCGACTGGCAACTGGCGTTAAGGCAAGCCGCCGGTAAAAACGATCTGGCGCGGGATATGCTGCAAATGCTGCTCGATTTTCTGCCCGAAGTGCGTAACAAAATTGAAGAACAGCTGGTAGGTGAAAACCCTGAAGGACTGGTGGATATGATCCATAAACTGCATGGCAGTTGCGGTTATAGCGGCGTTCCCCGCATGAAAAACCTGTGTCAGCTTATTGAGCAGCAATTACGTAGCGGGAGCAAAGAAGAAGAGCTGGAGCCTGAGTTTTTAGAGCTTCTGGATGAAATGGATAACGTTGCGCGCGAAGCGAAGAAGTTGTTAGGGTAAAGATCTGATTGCCGGATAACGACGCTCACGCGTCTTATCCGGCAATCATGCCACATCATTCAACGTAATTGCTGACCCGCTTTCAGGGTCGCGGCCACGTTTCGCGCCGTCATTCGCACGTTCTCACTCGCGTTCTTCAGCGCCTCATCCAGTGTGCAAACGGTATAGATAACGCTAAAAACCGCATCCAGCCCATGCTCATGTACAACACCGACATCAGCCGTCAGGCTGCCAGCAATGCCGATAACCGGTTTGTTGTAACGCTTTGCCACCTTCGCCACGCCAACCGGAACCTTACCGTGAATGGTCTGGCTGTCGATACGTCCTTCACCCGTGACCACTAAATCCGCATCCGCAACGCAGTCGTCGAGGTGTAACGCATCCGTCACGATCTCAATACCGCAGCGTAACTGCGCACCGCAAAACGCATACAGTGCCGCCCCCATACCACCAGCCGCGCCACCACCCGCCAGTTCCAGCACGTTGACGTCCAGATCGCGGGCAATGAGTTGCGCATAATGCGTGAGCGCCCGATCAAGACGAGGAATCATCTCCGGCGTCGCCCCCTTTTGCGGACCGAAGACCGCAGAGGCCCCCTCTTCACCGGTCAACGGATTAGTCACATCGCAGGCCACTTCAATACGGCACGCGGCAAGACGCGGGTCTAGCTGAGAAATATCAATCCGGGCGAGTGATTCAAGGCCAGTCCCGCCATGAGCAATATCGTTATTTTGCGCATCCAGTAATTTTGCTCCAAGCGCTTGCACCA
>NZ_SZWS01000022.1:0-6603 GCF_005281245.1 Citrobacter sp. wls826 | reverse complement strand
CCGGCACCGCCATCATTGGTGGCGCTGCCGCCAATGCCGATAATGATATGTTCAACGCCCGCGTCCAGCGCATGACGGATTAGCTCCCCGGTTCCCCAGGAGGTCGTTTTCAGCGGATCGCGTAAACCTGCGGGAACCTGCTCCAGTCCGCTGGCGGCCGCCATTTCGATAAACGCCGAACGCTCATCCCCGGATAAACCATAAAATGCCTGAATCGTTTTACCCAGGGGGCCGGTAACATCAACATGCACAAGGTGGCCTTGCGTTGCGGCAACCATCGCTTCGACCGTTCCCTCACCGCCATCCGCGACCGGGATCTTCACGTAATTCGCCTCAGGCCAGATCTCACGAAATCCCAGCTCAATAGCCGTTGCCACTTCAAGCGCACTCAAACTTTCCTTATAGGAATCCGGTGCGATTACTATTTTCATAAAGCATCCTTACGCATGTTGACTGTGTTAAGCATACACCAGGAGAAAAACCGCCCCCTTATGGGAGCGGTCCCAGTTCGCTTAGCGTACCATGCACGGACGCTTATTATCAAACGTCCAGTTCGGGATCAGATACTGCATTCCCATGGCATCATCGCGCGCTCCAAGTCCATGTTGCTGATACAGCTCGTGAGCTTTCATAACCTGATCCATATCCAGCTCCACGCCCAGACCCGGCTTCGCCGGTACCTGCACCATGCCGCCTTTGATCTCAAACGGCTCTTTGGTCAGGCGTTGATTGCCTTCCTGCCAGATCCAGTGGGTATCGATAGCGGTAATTTTGCCCGGCGCCGCCGCCGCAACATGAGTAAACATCGCCAGCGAAATATCAAAGTGGTTGTTAGAGTGCGAGCCCCAGGTCAGCCCAAACTCATGACACATCTGCGCAACGCGGACAGAACCCTGCATAGTCCAGAAGTGCGGATCCGCCAGCGGGATATCCACGGACTGCAACGACAGCGTATGTCCCATCTGACGCCAGTCGGTGGCGATCATATTAGTGGCGGTCGGCAGACCGGTAGCACGACGGAATTCCGCCATGACTTCGCGGCCTGAGAACCCCTGCTCGGCACCGCACGGATCTTCCGCATAAGCCAGTGATCCTTTCAGGTATTTACCAATTTTAATCGCTTCATTCAGCGACCACGCACCATTGGGATCGAGCGTGACGCGTGCCTGTGGAAAGCGTTTCGCCAGCGCCACAATAGATTCCGCTTCTTCTTCCCCGGCCAACACCCCGCCTTTCAGTTTGAAATCGTTGAAACCATATTTCTCATATGCGGCTTCCGCCAGGCGCACCACTGCATCCGGGGTCATCGCCTCTTCATGACGCAGGCGATACCAGTCGCACTTCTCATCCGGCTGGCTCTGATACGGCAGCGGCGTCGCGTTACGGTTACCGACGAAGAACAGGTAACCCAGCATTTCAACTTCGCTACGCTGCTGACCGTCGCCCAGCAGAGATGCGACGTTAACGCCCAGATGCTGACCCAGCAGATCCAACATGGCCGCTTCGATCCCGGTAACCACATGAATAGTGGTACGTAAATCGAAGGTCTGCAAACCACGGCCACCGGCATCACGATCGGCAAAGGTATTGCGGACCGCATTCAGTACGTTTTTGTATTCACCTAACGTTTTGCCCACCACCAGCGGAATGGCATCTTCCAGGGTCTGACGAATTTTTTCGCCGCCGGGAATCTCACCCACGCCGGTATGACCGGAGTTATCTTTGATAATCACAATATTACGCGTGAAGAACGGGGCATGTGCGCCGCTCAGATTCATCAGCATGCTGTCATGGCCCGCAACCGGGATCACCTGCATCGCGGTTACGACTGGGGTAGTAAATTGTGCGCTCATAATTAAGTCCTTATTCAAAATTAGTGGCGGCCGAAAACGGGACGTTTACGGTCAAAAGTCCATCCAGGGATCAGATACTGCATCGGGCCTGCGTCATTACGCGCGCCGCCGGGCAGCGCCTTATAGGCTTCATGCGCTTTCTGTACCTGATCCCAGTCCAGTTCCACGCCCAGGCCGGGCGCGTCGGGTACCGCAATTTTTCCGTGTTTAATCTCCAGCGGATTTTTGGTCAGGCGGCAATCGCCCTCCTGCCAGATCCAGTGGGTGTCGATCGCCGTTGGGTTGCCCGGCGCAGCGGCACCGACGTGGGTGAACATCGCCAGGGAAATATCAAAATGATTGTTAGAGTGGCAGCCCCAGGTCAGTCCCCAGTCATCGCATAACTGTGCCACGCGCACCGCGCCGGAAAGGGTCCAGAAGTGCGGATCGGCCAGTGGAATATCTACCGAGTTGAGCATCACCGCATGGCCAATCTCACGCCAGTTGGTGGCTATCATATTCGTTGCTACCGGCAGACCGGTTGCACGGCGGAACTCGGCCATCACTTCGCGGCCAGAAAAACCCTGTTCTGCGCCGCACGGATCTTCGGCGTAAGTCAGAACATCGTTCAGCCCTTTACACAAGGAAATAGCTTCATCCAGCAGCCAGGCACCGTTAGGGTCAACCGTAATACGCGCATCCGGGAAGCATTGTTTCAACGCGCGAGCGGTGTCGATTTCCTGCTCGCCAGGCAGCACACCGCCTTTGAGTTTGAAATCTTTAAAGCCGTAGCGATCCTGCGAAGCCTGAGCCAGACGCACCACCGCCTCACTGTTCATCGCCTGCTGGTGACGCAGGTGATACCACTCATGGTTACCCGGCGTGCTGTCCAGATACGGCAGAACGGTTTTGCTGCGATCTCCCACGTAGAACAGATAGCCGAGCACGGTGACTGCATCGCGCTGCTTGCCTGGCCCTAACAGTTCGCAGACCGGCACGTTCAGCGCCTTGCCCAGCAGGTCGAGCAGTGCGGCTTCCAGCGCAGCCACCGCATTAACCCGCAGTTCAAAGGTCCAGGCACCTTTGCCAAAGGTGTCAAAATCAGCGGCCTGGTTGCCTTTATGCACCTGCTGAACCACCTTATTCAGGCGCGCGACTTCCTGGCCCAACACTTGTGGAATCGCGTCCACCAGCGTCTGATAAATCACTTCGCCGCCCGGCGCTTCACCGACGCCGGTATTTCCGGCGTTATCGGTAAGCACGACGATATTGCGGGTAAAGTATGCGTTATGCGCCCCGCCAATATTGAGCAGCATGCTGTCATGACCGGCCACCGGGATGACCTTCATATCGGTAATAATGGGACTCGATTGTGTTGTCATCATCATTGCCCTGCGACAGGTTTCAGTTCGATACGTTTAATATCACCCACCAGCACCAGATAGCTCACTACAGCAATCAGCGCATGCACCCCGACGTAAATCAACGCACCGTTAAACGAGCCAGTGGTACCTACGATGTAGCCGATAGCAATTGGCGTAACGATACCGGAGATGTTGCCAAACATATTGAACAGACCGCCGCTCAAACCGCTGATCTCTTTTGGCGCAGTATCGGCCATCACCGCCCATCCCAACGCACCGATACCTTTGCCGAAGAAGGCCAGCGCCATAAAGCCGATGATCATCCACTCCATGTTGACGTAGTTACAGAACACCATCACCATCGACAACAGCATACCCAGTACGATTGGCGTTTTACGGGCGATATTCAGCGAACCGGTACGGCGCATCAACCAGTCGGAAATAATGCCGCCGAGTACGCCGCCTGCGAATCCGCAAATGGCCGGAACCGAGGCAACAAAACCGGCTTTCAAAATCGACATACCGCGTGCCTGTACCAGATAAACCGGGAACCAGGTGATAAAGAAGTAGGTCAGCGCGTTTATGCAGTATTGGCCGATATAAATACCGATCATCATTCGTGAGCCCAGCAGTTGCTTGATCTGCCCCCACTTCACGCTGAACGGCACTTTGGCTTTGGCTGCCGCCTGATCCATATTGATCAGCGCTCCGCCTTCGGCAATGTAGTCCAGCTCTTTTTGGTTTACGCCCGGATGCTGGTTCGGTTCATGAATCACCTTCAGCCAGATAAAACTGATAACAATCCCGAGACCGCCCATAAAGAAGAACACATGCGACCAGCCCACTTCGTGGGTCAACCAGCCCATGATTGGCGCGAAGATCACGGTGGCAAAGTACTGCGCCGAGTTAAAAATAGCGACCGCCGTGCCCCTTTCCTGCGCCGGGAACCACGCCGCCACAATACGACTGTTGCCGGGGAAGGATGGCGCTTCGGCTAACCCCACGAGGAAGCGCAGGGTAAACAGCGCAACGATAATGCCGAAGCCGCTGAAGATATCGACGAAGCCCTGCAGCAGGGTAAACATCGACCAGATAAAAATGGACCAGAAGTAAACACGTTTTGAACCGAAGCGGTCGAGCAGCCAGCCGCCGGGGATCTGACCGATAACATAGGCCCATGAAAAAGCGGAGAATACATACCCCATCCCTACCGCATCCAGACCAATATCTTTGGCCATCTCCGAGCCGGCGATGGATAAGGTGGCGCGATCGCCGTAGTTGAAGGATGTGACGATAAACAGCATCACCACTATCCAGTAGCGAGCGTTAGTGCGTTTTTCCGCGCTGCTCGCCGCCTGACTTAATGAACTCATTGTTGCACTCCTGAATCTTGGCTTTCGCCAGTTCATTCTGTACAGCACCTGTAGGGTGATCAGAATGAGAGGTTAGTATGTGGCAGTTTTGGTACAGCTCAGGGCCGTTTTATTCTGACTCGCTGCCTTTTCGGAACTGACGGGAAAAGTATATGAAGGAGTGCCTCTTACCCTCACCGTGCAAAAACACAACATTGCGGGAGGTGAATGAGGTTGTTTATGGCATAAGCCTAAGGGAATGGAAGATGCTTCACGAAATTGGCGTTTGGTGGGCGATTTGTTGCCGGGTAGCAATGCCTTACCCGGCCTACGATCCAAGAGAGAGTAACAAGCCCGATCAAGCAAAGCGCTGCCGGGCGCAAGGTTATTTAAGCAAGGTTCCCCAGTTTTCTACCCAGGGATTGGATTCGCTTTCCGGTTCAGGATGCTCGCTGGCGTCAATCAGCAGCATTTCCCCTACACGTTGGGCGCTTTGTTCCTGCAACAGTGCATCGAACTGCTTGCCGCCATTGCAGAAATTAACATAGCTACTGTCACCCAGCGCAATTACCCCGTAATGCAGATTTGGCTGGAAACCGAGATTATCTTTGATCCCCTGAAACAGCGGCACGATGCTATCCGGCAGATCGCCCTGCCCGGTCGTTGAGGTCACCACCAGCACATATTTTTCCTGATATGCCTGCCAGTCGCTGAGCTCGGGATCTTCGAACACCGTGGCTTTATGACCCTGCGCCGTCAAAATAGCTTCGGCCTCTTCGGCAACCAGCAACGCGTTTCCGTACATCGTGCCGACAAAAATTCCAATTTCCGCCATAACCGTAATCTCCTGGGACTTAAGAATCTATCTGCTCATCCTGACCTGACAACCCGCTGAACTCAACCCTTTCATTCTCAGGGAGAAGTCCACGCCAGCCAAACTGTGATAGCGCCTGCATCCAGACATCATCCAGCCCGGCGCGAATAACCAGCGGTTCGCCGGTAAAAGGATGAGTCAGCGTAAGCTGGCTGGCATGAAGCATCAAACGCTGACAGCCAAAGTGCTCAGCGGCGCTGCGGTTTTGCCGCAAATCACCGTGCTTACTGTCGCCGATAATTGGATGGCGTAAGTGCGCCAGATGGCGTCTGAGCTGGTGTTTTCGACCGGTTTTAGGATCCAGTTCCACCAATCCGTAACGGGTCGTCGGATAACGTCCGGTCGCTACCGGCATCTCAACCGTCGCCAAACCGCGATAATGGGTGACGGCAGGCTGCGGGCCTTTATCATCACGGGCAAATTTATCGGCGATCTTATCCAGTTCTTCGACCAGCGGGTAATCCAGCACGGCATCATCCATCAGCCAGCCACGCACAATCGCATGATAGCGTTTCTGAATTTGATGATGTTCAAATTGCTGGGACAGCAACCGCCCGGCTTCGCTGGACAGTCCCATCAGCAGTACTCCGGAAGTCGGTCTGTCGAGTCGGTGGGCGGTAAAAACGTGCTGACCAATCTGGTCGCGTACCGTTTGCATCACCACCACTTTCTCATCCCGGTCGAGCCAACTGCGGTGAACCAACCAGCCCGAAGGTTTGTTAACTGCGACCAGCCATTCGTCCTGATACAGAATCTCCAGCATCAGGCGTTATCACTTGTAAACAGTGCATCCAATTCCTGCAATGCCGTCAGGAGAATTTCGCGTTGCGGGTGATCGGCTGCCAACGCCATTTCGTAATACGGTGCGACGGCAAAAGCCTGCGGAAGCGGCTGAGCGTTATCAATCAGCGTATGCATGCGGGGAATCAATACCCATTGCAGCCACTCAACCGGCTCCATGGTATCCATACAAAAAGGCTGCGTGCTGGTAAACAGATGCTCTGCAGGCTCATCCAACCGCCAGTGATTATGTTCACGCAGTAGCGCTTCAAGCGCGTGTAACTGCTGGCGCACACGGTCATGAGTCGTCATGAAATTAACCTCAATGATGAAAAATCTGGCGCGAAGAATAGCACTAGTGAAGGGAAATAAAAAAAGGGAGCACTGTAAAAACAGTGCTC
>NZ_SZWS01000058.1:0-9914 GCF_005281245.1 Citrobacter sp. wls826 | reverse complement strand
CGGGGCGGCGGCGCTTTTCAGTGGTGGGGAGGGGCTGGATGGTTGGATGGGCACTGGTTTTTGGCTAAATATTTTGGATGTTGTAACTATTTTATGATGTCTTTTGCCCGCCACTTTTTGGCGGGAGGTACCTCTGTGTTTTCCAAACCGGCGCGGACGTAAGTCCGCTGCAAGGGCGGTCATTCTCATGAGCCTGTCCACAGGGCGGGCAACGAACCCGGATCGTCGGGATGGCGATGCAATAAAATATTTTCTTCGTCCTGCGCGAGACGTTTATTCGTCTGGTGTGTTTCCGGACTGGTGTCTGTACGGGCTGTTTTTCCCGACGTCGTGACCGTTATTCCCCCATCACTATTCGGGGTGATTCGTGCATCCAGGTTCAGCGTTTCCCCTGCCGCGCTCTCATCTCCCTGCTGATCGTTCCCTGATGCGTTAGGCCGTTGGCGCGCCTTTTGCAACATATCCAGGGCTGAGGTAACGGGCTGTTCAGTACCGGATATACGATGGCGGAGACTGCGCAATGCCGCCGGCAGAGTGCTGTCCTGAACAACAGGATTGGGCACAACTGGAATGGCTGCAGTCATGTGAGGAAGCGAAATATCACAGGAATAACGGCAGGCACTTACGCTCTGGAGCAGAAATGCGCTATATTTATGCGCATACATGATGCGCAGAGGATTTAACAATGAATACGACTATACGGTCGCGCAAAAGAAGCACCAATATTTCGCTGGATGCCGCCCTGGTGGACGAAGCGAAGATGCTTAACATCAATCTTTCAGCAGCCCTTAATTCTGCTCTTGAAGACGTAGTCCGTGCCGAACGTCAGGCCAGATGGAAACAGGAAAACAAAGCGGCTATCGATGCCATGAACAAATTTACTGCTGAACATATTATTCCTGGCAGCAGTGCAGCTTTGAGAGTCTTTAAATGAATCAGGGAACCGTATTCAGAAGACTGGACAATCCGGAATATCCGTATTTCGTCATAGCGCAGTCCGATCAGCTAATCGATCTCAATACGCGGGTCATCATTCCTTTTGTCAGATGGCGCCAGTCATTACCTGGAATGAGCAAGATTAATCCCGTCGTTAACATCGATGGTGAACGATATATTCTGATGACGCAGCTGATTCAGACGGTCTATCTTCATGAGCTTGATGAGGAGGATATTCACAGTTACCGCCCTGAGATGAGAGATCTCATCGTCAGTGCGGTAGATTTCCTGACAACGGGAAGTTGAAAGGAGTTACATAATACCGGCGATTGATTTGGCCAGTTGTGCTTCCAGTACTGGCTTCGCCTCTTCAAATTTGAGGTTTACCTTGTTGGCATTGGAGACCACGCGGGTTTGATATTTTGCCCTGTTACCTTGTTCCGTGCTTGTCTGCACCTTAACTCCAGAAGTCCCTTGCTTTAAAGCGGCAACATTATCCGTTGTTACAGTCGCTTTACTGCGCTCAGAGATTTGCAGATCGGTCACCATCGTGTAGTTAATATCTTCAACCATCGCATCAGCGGCCATACCGATCAGGCCGCTAGCCAGGCCAACTCCGAGTGTGGCGCCTGCAGAACTTGAGTTATACGCAGTGATGCCTGCACCAAGAGCTGCGCCCATCGCTGCTCCTTCATAGCCAGTTTTCAGGAATCACTGTGCTTCACGCAGGTCCATCTTCTCTGCCTTCAGAACGTTGGCCTGAATCCAGTAGTAGGCGGTGTCCGGAGAACTGGAAACCCGGTAACCTTTTGCGGCCAGTTCACTGGTAATTTTCGCCTGCAGGCCTGACATGTCTTTGTCGGAAGTATTGCGAATCTGGAGATAAACAGTCTTCTCTGAAGATGGTTCCAGCCAGATGGTTTCACTCATCTGGGTCTTTACTTCAAGGTTGCGCTTTTTCACAGCCGTGGACATGGCTCCGCAGCCCGAAAGTACCAGGGTAGAGGCAACTAAAGTTACAACTGCATATTGTTTTAATTTCATGGTTTATCCTGTTTGTTTTTCCAGCACACTACTTATCCTGAAATTCAGGATGAAATTCATTGATATAGCGCATTAAGTTAAGAATTATCTTAACCAGCAATTAATAAGCATCGCTCAAGCCTTAACATATAAGGGCGGCTAACAATTTTAATTGTTAATAACCACCAATGAAATTATGAAGCTTTAATTGACAAATATTAAACAACACAACCAGTTCAGGCAGTTAAACATTCATTAGGATAAATCATGATAAAGACCTGCATTCTTCGAAAAGGATGCAGGCTTATAAGTTGAAGTATATTCAATTCAGATTTTTATTAATTTTTTTAACAATGGTCCAATTCCATATTTTGTCACTTTAAAATTTACAGTGATTGAAGTAACAAAAATCGCCACAAACATCAGTATTGGTGTTGAAAGTAAATATATGGGATCGTAGAGGGACATCAAGCATGTCATCACTAATGCACAGATGTAAATAACAACCCACTTATACAAGGCGCTTTTAAAATGAATTATCAGAGGGGTTGTTCTCCTGATATCTTGAGGTATCAGATTGTAAAGGCCAATGTAAGGAAGCAACATCATGTACTGGGCAAGGCTTACCACTATAGACAGATAAACTGGTATGGCTCCACCTGAGAAAAAATACTCTACAAACAGGCTGGCGCTTAAATTTCTATGGTTAAAGTTGGCACATACCATACCAAATGTTAATGCAGAGAGAAGACTACCAATCGCGGGCAAAGTTAATGCAGTTATCATTATCTTAACCGCTGATGGTACAGGTCTATCATTGTCAGAAACACCATCTAAAATCGCCTTCACATCACGATTAACGTCGTTGAATGTAAGCATTTTTACCTCGTTCTCTTTCTCAATTCTTCAATGTTTTCTTATGTTTCTCAATCTCATCACTGTGTAGAATAGGCAATGCAGTTTGTCTTAAATCCTCTGCGTGCTTACCTTCTATAAATTGTGATTTAATATTCTCACTTTCGCCTTTAAGAATATCACTGGATGCCCGAACAGTGGATTGTTTTTTATCAATTTCTCCAGCAGAATTGTTGATGTTATTCTGAATATCAGATCTTTGTTCTGCAGCCCTACGTTTCAAGTCGTTTTGAGGCTCAAAAATCTGCCCACTGTGTTCGCGCAGTTTTTCCTGATTTTCCTTAAAAGAATCTGACATATCATTACCTGTGACATTCCCGCCCACAGCAGTTCTGTTATCGGTGATATTTCTCGACTTACTTACCTGGTCAGTTTCCGTTTTATACTTGTTGTGACTTCCGGAGTGATTCTCTTCGCGATAAGTATTAGCTAATGGAGTTGAACTATTTTCTTCATTCCCCCGCGCCCTATTACTTACAGATGAATGTGAGTCACCTGAAGATGTACTGGTTACCCCTTCTGAAATTCCAGACGAACTGTAATGCAGTCCCCCTTGTGTATCTTCAGTCCCCACCATTTGCTGATTACTCTGAGCTGGATCCACAACATGTTTATCACTGAACGGGGCATGCTCTGAACCGGTTATAAGGTCTGAGCGACCTTGCTGATAATCTCCGATAATCTCAGGTTTCAAACGTTCATTCACAAACTCTTGATTGTAGTTAGTATCTAAGCTTGCACTCTGGTTCTGTGCGATCATGGCCATCCGGCTGAACTCATCGCTCTGCGTCGAACTGGTGGTGTATTGATGATATTTGCTTTCCGCATCATTAAGAGTGGCTGCAAATTGCTGAACGTCGTTGGTTGCCGCATTTTCCGTATGATTTGATCCCTCACTCACACGGCTGCTGGTAACCATATCCATACCCTGACGGAAGTCATTTATGGCCTGACTGTTTTTATCATGCCGCATATCCTGAGTATTTGAGTTAGTCTCCTGAGTACCATGAGAACTTCCACTACTCCCCTTAGCCTCAACTCCTCCATGCCCCTCAACTGAAACTCCTGTTACCCATTTACCAATCTTACCGAAAGCCTGGTCACCTGATTTGAATTTAACGCTACCTCCCGCGTTAACACTCATCTCACTCGATTTTGACATAAGCTCATTGTAGGCTTCCTGCGTGGAAATATTGTTTCCTTTGGCGTAGCTCTCCACTGCAGACATCATCATGTTTGCGCCGCGCGTAGCATTTGTAGCCTGACTGTTTTCACTACTTGAGATCAGGTTGTCGCTGGTGCCACTCTGGCGAGAGAACTGCGCCAGTTGGGACCAGCCACTGGCCACGCTATGGTTATAACCATCCAGTGCAGTCTGCGCCTGTACCTGCGACTGACGCGCCGATTCCTGAAATCCGCTGCTGGCCAGTTGGCTGAGCTTCATATTCACCGGGAGATTAGACATAGCACCAGAGCCATCAATAACGGTATGGCCACCGGCAGTCATTGTCTGTGTGGAACCATTATCAGCCTGCCATGTCTGTTGGCCCTGACGTTGTACCAGGTTTGTATCCATTTTGTTCTGGTTTACGTTGTCCATCGACATATTGTTAAACGACCAGTTTCCATCTGCAGTCGTGGAAGATACACCTGCAGCCGTGAAGGCCGCCGAACTAAGCATGCCTCCTGCTACCTGTGATCCAATTGCCGCCGCGCCCCGGGTAAGGTAGAACGAAAGAACAGGAATCGAGAGTGAAAGATATCCGGCCAGGTTCGCCACATCCGAATGCTGTAACGCCACAATATCTTTGTTAGAGAGGACAAGTGCTGTCCCTCCAGTTTTCGACTGCAACCAGTAATTTGAGGCGTAGTTAAGGATCGCGAACATGATTGGCCATAGCTGGAAATAGATAAAACCACTCACGTATATTTTCAGTGTATTCAGGCCGAATACACCGTGGTTAGTGGCCGCATTCTCTGTCGCCAGATTCAGCAAGTTTGCGGTATCTGACGAACGGGCTGCGAACCCTTTAATTCCCTGTCGTATCGCGCTGTTAGTGATATTGTTCTTCATAATCTGCGAGGCAGTCATTCCTCCGGCATAAAAGAAACCGTAGCTGTCCCCCATCGCACTGGATAGCAGTGTGGCTCCATTAATTTTATTGCCGAATATCTTCTGCGTCAGCCAGGTAAACGTGGCGCTGCCAGGATTAGCTTCAACGTTGGCCAGCGTTTTAATTTCCGCAGCTGCCTGTTGGCAGGTTATAAACTGCCTCGTTGTGGAGGATGTTTTAAATATTCCACGCAACGGGCTTGGATTACTGGTGATTAGCGCCAGCGGATCGGACGAGTTAAGCAGCTGATTCACGGTGTATTTCCCGTTCAGCAAAATGTCACCAATTACGCAGTTTTCCACATAATCCGGCAGCATCTGTGCCAGTTCCGGGTTCTGTGTCGTGAAGTCACTTGTTTCGGCCACTATCTGTGAACCAAAAAGCATCCCCGTTTTGCTGTAGGTTACCGAGTCCGGGCGAGCCATCAGAGAATCATATAACGAGGTCATCTTATAGCCGACACTTGTCGTCAGAGAGGCAATACCAGCCAGTCCAACCGGAACATTATCGGTTTTCCAGACAGCTGCAGGATCAGATATATCGATCACCTGAACGGAACGCTTCGGAACTAACAAAATCGTGGTAATAATCATGAAAACAGCCAGCCACTGCACAAACAACATCGGGTTACGTTGTTTGATAAACATGATCAACGCAGCCAGTACCCCGAAGGTGCCCGCCATACGCAGCAGCGTACTGAATGTACTGGAGCCGATGAGGGTTACAACGGCGTCCAGCGCCGTTTTCCACATCCCCCCGCCGTAAATGGTGTAAATCTCAAGCATCAGCGATCACCCCAATGGTAGTTGCTCTGGTATGAGCCAGAAACGATGGTGGATACCTGCTGTTGCAGGTACTGCATATTGCGGTCGATACCATCCAGTGCATTCTGATCTGCAGCTGACTGCAGTTTCATGTCAGCCAGAAGCCCCTGCGCGTGAATAACGTTGTCACGCAGCTTCGCGGCAGCTTCTTCCGGGAAATTTTTACCCGCCAGGGACATACTGGCCTGTTTAACCAGCTCCTGGAGATACTGAATCATCAGGTCCTGCGCGATAAAATCCGACACCTGAAGCAGATAGGTCGCGCTCATTCCCATGCTCTGAGCGTTAGTCAGATATTTCAGTACCGGGACCGACGTGGTGTTCACAAACCCTTTTTCCTGGTCGGTCAACGGCCTGTCATCTACCAGTTTGTTCTGCATGGAGATCATCAGGTTTTTAACCAGGGTAACAAGAGCACTTGATTCAGAAATACTGAGGTTGGTGACGACCGGATTAAGACAGAGTGAGGCTTCATCACATCCGTATACTTTCGCTGTACCACCGCGCATCAGGACTTTTATCAGATCACGGTTATCAACCAGCGGCGTAAGGATAGTGACATCACCATTCCTGTTAAAAATGATTGAGCCGACAGTACTCATCACCAGTTCTTTCAGGGCGCGGTCACCACTCAGTAATCCATTTTTGCTGAGTGAATCCCAGATGAGATTCTTGTTTTTCAACACCTGGTCTTTCTGCTTATCTCCGGCCCGGGACGTCACACTGTCGCTCTGCCCGCCGACCGTACACCCCTGACGCGATGCAGCCCAGTCCGCAAACATATTGGTTTCACCGGCTATGTCCTGACAGATCTTTTGCTGTGACACCTGTGTCACCGGCCATAACCCTCCTATGATGCCCTGTGCTGCCTGACACGAACTCATATTCATCGAGTTCACATCGCTGGCCAGTTTTTGCAGGAAGTCCTTAGCCTGTTTCAGTTCCGGGACCATCGTCTGTAAAGCAAGGTCAAAGGCATATCCCAGCGCGTTGCTCATGATCTGTTTAACGAAGCGCTGAATTTCTTCACCGCTGATCATGCTGAATGAACCAAGATACGCATCAATGCCACCGCAGCCGGCATTGAGGGAGGGCATCCCTTCACGACTTTAAGGGCATTACCTTGTGTGGACATGCTTGTTTTCTCCGGAAGTAAACAATGTGTTTGTGCATAAGTGTTTGTTTACGCACGAGATATTGTCCCATAACCCTAAAAAAAAAAAACCGTGACACATGTCACACTGTTAAAAGTTTTTGGGAATATTCCTAATATGTAAGTTCGGTAGGCTTTGTCTCTCAGACTGACGATGTATCGCTTGCGAGATCTATAGCAATGAAAGTAAAAGAGAAAATGTGGGAAGGGCGCGGAAGGCCACGTAAATTCCAGCCTGGTGAGGCTGTTGAATGGAGGCTGCGCGCTCCCGATAACTTACTCATGGAGCTTAGAGTGTGTGCCCGCTTAGGCAAAAGAAGTGTGAATGATGAAATTATTGCAAGGTTATTACTATCACTAAATTATCAGCCAAATAGTCCTGTGATTAAAACGGCAGAGGGAGAGCGTTTGATTGCATTGGCTGTAAAATTTGAAAACTGGCTTAGTAACCTGCTTGATGCTGAGAGTGGTAATGCAGATGAAAATACAGAGTCCAGTGCTTATGCAGAACGGTTATGGATGTGGCGTGAGGGTGAGCGTATTTTACTGCCGGGTAAAACCACGGGGTATAGTATGCGAATTCCTGAGAATCTGGCGGAAGAGATTCGAACTATGGCGAGGGTTCATAGACGCAGCCTTAATGATGAAATGCTGACAAGGTTGATGAATACTTTTGGGTATTTCACAGAGAGGATTCTTGAACAGAATGAAGATGCGCAGGCATTGAAAGTTCTATGTCTTGAATTTGAAGTGTTTTTAAAAGAAAAAATCGCCAAGGCTGAAAAGAGTGCACTGCCCGGAGATAAAGACGGTACACAGTGATCGATGAAGCCGGTTCAGCCCGGCTTCTGAATTACTTCTCATCGATGATGAAGTGCTTTCGGTCAGCTTCATCTTCGGCATCGTTAATGGCGCTAATGTTATTATTTATGAGGTCATCCAGTGATACACCCGACTGTGCCCCCTTGAGGTTTACATAAATTTCTGACACAAGCGCCGTTAAAATCATAATACCTTCTCTGGAGCCGGATACTTTTCTTATCAGGTCACGCCTGAATCCATCGAGGTCAAATGTTGAACCTTCTTCCTTTGATTTATGAACCATAAGTCCGAGGCGAACCAGTTCGTTAACTGTTGATGAGTAGTTGGTTTCAGAACCGGTTGCGCCCTTCTGTATCTCTATATCGACAATATCCTGAATCTCCCTGTCAATTTTATCTTTGAAGTAGATGTTCTTGCGCGGCATAATATTTTCCTGAAAATTTCATGCAGTGCCGGATGCGGCACTGTGCTATCCCGATGAGACAGATTTAATACATCAGAAAGCTTCTGTTTTAAAGTCTTTGCCGGGTATTAGAATCATAATCAAGCTGTTATGTGTGTGGCAATCCGGCACTATGATGTGTGTGCATGTAGCACCATCAGGTGTGTTAATTAGGCACCATTATGTGTGTTGATCAAGCACCACTATCTTTTAAGTTACTCTATTATTTATATACACACAATCCCCACACATCACAGTGCTTAATCAGGCACTGCAAGGTGTGTTAATCCGGCACTTTCAAGTGTGGGGTAACGGCACTGCAAAGTGTGTCAATCCACACACCTTTTATCTCTATATACTCACATTCCGCATTACAGCTTAAAGTAGCCTGATGAAATTAAAGAAAAAATCTGCAAGATGAAATCTTGCGTGGGGTGTGATGTTTTAATGGGTTAGCAAAGAGCGGCAAGTTAATAAACGTTTCATGGTTGTTTTCATTATTTGAGGATGTGGCTAAATGCATGATTTGAAGCGCTTCCGCGCGTTTGTAGGGAATTATCTTGATTAAAATGATCTGGCGGGATATTTTTTATTGCATAGCGTGCACAGACTATGATAGACATAAGGGCCACAAGATGAAAATAACTAAAACCCCGGCCTTATTACTGGCATTCTCGCTCTCAGCAACGGCTACTCCTCAAATGTGTTTCGACCAGGCAGGGAGAGATTACCAAATAGATCCGCTTCTGCTTATGGCAATATCAATTAAAGAGAGTCGTCTTAAACCTGCAGTGATTAATGGATCTAATGGTAATGGAACGGAAGATGTCTGTGGTATGCAGGTAAACAGTTCTCATTACGGAAAACTTAAAAAGTTTAATATTACCCGCGAAAGATTATTAAGCGATCCATGTATATGTGTGTATTCAGGGGCATGGGTTCTAGCACGTAACTTTCAGTCTTATGGACGAAACTGGGATAGCGTAGGAATATATAACATGGGACCTCGTGACGAGATGATAAAAAAACGCAAAGCTTACGCCACTGACATTAAGAACATCTATCGAATTCTCCTTGCAAGAAAAATAATCATTGCTGGTTCATCGGGAAATCGAGACTCCCTATCTATTGATAGAGATAAAAGAAATCGATGTAAGTAAAAACCAATAATAAATATCCTCCGGCATAGCCGGAGGTTTTTCTGATGCGCCTATAAGGCTCTGTTACCAGCCGCGCCCTAACAGGCGCATACGATCTGACATTTGCATCAGACTTCGTTACTTACGGCCCGTAAACGGGCTACCCGGATAAGGGATCGATAACTGCTCGCCCATTTTATCCTCTGCAAGCTGGTGCTTTATGTATTCCTGTATCCTTGCCGTGTTCTTACCCACCGTATCTACGTAATACCCACGACACCAGAACTCCCTGTTCCTGTATTTAAACTTCATATCACCAAACTGCTCATACAACATCAGACTGCTTTTACCTTTCAGATACCCCATAAAGCCGTACCCCATAAAGCCGGATACGCTCATTTTGGGCGGGATTTCCACAAGCATATGGATATGATCTGCACAGCATTCCGCTTCCAGGATCCGCACGTTTTTCCACTCACACAGCTTCTTAAGATGCTACCTATCGCCCTACGTTTCTCCCCGTAGAATGCTTGTCTTCGGTATTTG
>NZ_SZWS01000049.1:0-2098 GCF_005281245.1 Citrobacter sp. wls826 | reverse complement strand
CGCCCAAAGGCGGCGGCCTCCGTCTTAAGCTGCGTGGTCTGTGTGGTCAGTTTCTGTTAACTCAGTTTCATCCTGTTCAACAGGTTGAGTACGAACCATCTAGTCTGGTAACCAGACTTTTGCACTCAGTTCATCTGCAGCAGCAGCGGCATCACGACGTTTGAGCTTCACAATTTCCCGCGCTCTTTCCGCCATCCCAGCTTCCTCATAAACCTTGCCGATCTGAGAAATTTTGAGTTTTCCAAAGTAGCTGGCCGCATCCGACTGCCACCATTTGCGCAGATCAAAGTCCAGTGCAGCTTCCAGCCCATCCAGTTCACTTCGCTCGGTACGGTTATACAGGCGTTCCTGAATACCGTTGATCCCATGTGCTGCGCAGAATCCCAGCAGGGCGCACACCTGTTCCGCAGACCATGGCAGCAACCAGGTGAAATCCAGATGCCAGTTTTCCGGCAACGTCGCCTGAAATGCTTCACGCTGAGCCTTAAGTGACAGTAAAGCTTTGCCCTCATCACCGGACGGAGCCAGAGAGACGAGCAGATACTGATTACTGGTGACTGAGGCTTTGAGGGGTTCACTACGCTGACCATAACTGCGTTCAAACAGACCGAGACACAGTGTCCATGTAAGCAGCGCCACAGACACGTCAGGGCATCCCGCCAGTTCAGCCTGTACCGCGAGAGTACGTTCAGCGGACATAGCTTTAACCAGCGTTGCCGGATATGCGTCGGCAGGTGTTTCCGGCATGGTGTAGGTGATTACATTGTTATCCTGCGTCTGTCACGCCTCTCGTTCCTGTTCTTCCTGTGCGCGATCTTCGTCAGTCAGTTTGCGGATACCTGGCTGAACCTGAAAATTGCCGTTATCCCATGACACCCATACACCATGCTTCGCCCGAAATTCCGGCGTGGCCTCGCGGTATTTGGCCTCGATACGGATATAATCAATCTGCTGCTGAAATTCGTACTGTTCATCATAAGACGAGCATACCTCGATGGCATTTTCAAGTTCATCAATACGGCGTTGTTCATCACCAGTCAGCACAGCCGCTGGCATGGCAAAGCGGTACAGCTCTTTATCTTCGCCATGACCGCTGAGTTCTGTCATACGAAACTCAGCCCAGCCCCAGCCCTGTTCCTGCCGGATACGCGCAGCCATCACCGTGAGTTTTCCGGCGAGCAAAGATTTCACCAGTGCAGCATCAGCAAAAGTATTGTCTTTATCGCTGAACAGATCTGCGGTCAGATGACCTCCTGCTGCGAGGTAGGCTTCTTCACCGACAAAGACAAACATCGGATGGCTTATGGCCATTTTGTCATCTGTGGCCATTTTACGGAGAGTATGTACACTCGGAGTGCGATATTGTTCGACTGCCTCTTTCCAGATTTGCTCCTGACGCTCGTGAGAATCAGCCAGGGTCAGAGCTTCACAATGCTCAAGGGTAATCTCATCCCGCGCCAGTGCATCCAGCAGGGATGGCGCAAGGTTCGCCAGTTTCAGACAGCGCTGAACATGGCGAGGTGCATATCCCAGCAGAGCGCCAATTTGTGAGGGGGTTCGCCCTTCTCGCTCAAGATTACGGAAGCCGACAATCTGCTCGGCAGGGTGCATGATTTTGTGTTTGCCATTCTCCGTCATGGAGGCAGCCACCGCGAGGTCCAGCGGAACGACTTTTACCGGAACAAACGGAAATTCAGCATCCACACATCCCCGCACAACAAGAACACCCAATGCTCTGCGGCGACCTTCACCAGCCACAATCCCGATCGTTCCGTCCGGCTGTTCGACGCCGACCAGATTCTGGAGGATCCCCACGGCAGCAATACTGTCAGCCAGTTCTTCCACTTCCTTGTCAGTATGCTTAATCAGACGCACATTCAGATCTGATGCAGACAAACGCGTATAAGCGATTTGCTGTACGGGGAGCACAGCTAAAAGCTGGCTCAGAGTCTGATCTGTAGCAGGAGCGGTTGTGGATTCAGATTTCTTATTACGTCTGGATTTATTCGTTTTGCTTGCCGTAGTATTAGTGGCGACCATAATTTTTACCTCTCTAGTTTAAGTGATGGTCAGTCGTGACCGGATTGCCCTCCGGTCA
>NZ_SZWS01000050.1:0-2436 GCF_005281245.1 Citrobacter sp. wls826 | reverse complement strand
TTAGATTTCAAAAACACAGGGAAGCAGGAACAGGAACAGGAACAGGAACAGGAACAGGAACCCGCCTCCGGCAATCCATGTTTTGAGGACATCACTGTTTTTAATACCGTTGAACATCAGCCGGTTGGCACACCAGTTCAGCATGGGGATGGCGTACAATCACAATGACGCCGGGCCTGAGCGATAAAGACGCCCGTCCCGTGTCCATCCGGACGCGGCACACTGGCAGCGGGTGGCAGCCAGCTGCAGGCGGGCAGGAATGGTCGGGATAACCAGGGGATCAGTGGGAAGGGAAAATGGCAGAGAGGGAGCAGATGACATACCAACAGTTCTGCGCCAGTCCTCCACAGGGTTATTAACCGATTCTGTGGATAACCTGACATCTGTTTTTCCAGGCAGAACAGTTACCTGACGGGAAACAGCAAAATTTCACTTGCAGGACAGGAAATATCTTAAATAACACTGTATATGTAAACAGTTGTTTTAAGAGGTATGCCTTGTTACTTTTTGTAGCCCCCGAACAGGGGCCGGTGCAGTCCACTGCCCCGCTGTTCACCGAACGTTGCCCGGCAGGTTTTCCGTCGCCGGCCGCCGATTACACCGAAGAAGAGTTGGACCTGAATGCCTATTGTATCCAGCGCCCGGCTTCAACGTTCTTCGTCAGGGCAATCGGGGATTCAATGAAAGAGATGGGCCTGCATTCCGGCGATTTGATGGTGGTCGACAAAGCCGAAAAGCCGCTGCAGGGTGACATTGTCATCGCGGAAACTGATGGCGAGTTCACCGTTAAGCGCCTGCAGCTGAAGCCCCGTATCGCCCAGCTTCCGATGAATCCGGCCTACCCCACGCTCTATCCGGAAGAACTGCAGATTTTCGGGGTTGTGACGACTTTTATGCACAAAACCCGGAGCACAGACTGATGTTCGCTTTGGCTGACGTTAACAGCTTTTACGCGAGCCGCGAGAAAGTATTTCGTCCCGATTTGCGTGACAGGCCTGTGGTGGTCCTGAGTAACAATGATGGTTGTGTTATCGCGCGTTCAAAAGAAGCGAAGCAACTGGGCATTAAAATGGGGGGGCGTGGTTTCAGCTGAAGTCGGTGAAATTTCCGGAGCCGGTCATTGCGTTCTCCAGTAATTACGCTCTCTACACATCGATGTCGAACAGGGTCATGGTTCATCTGGAAACGCTGGCGCCATGCGTTGAGCAGTACTCCATTGATGAGATGTTTCTCGACGTGCGGGGTATTGACAGTTGCATCGATTTCGAGGATTTCGGCCGGCAGCTTCGAGAGCACGTTCGTTTCGGCACAGGGCTGACCATCGGCGTCGGAATGGGACCGAGCAAAACGCTGGCTAAAAGCGCGCAATGGGCGTCGAAAGGATGGTCACAGCTCGGGGCGTGCTTGCCCTGACGTTACACAATCAGAAACGAACGGAGAAACTGCTGTCACTGCAGCCGGTGGGGGAAATCTGGGGTGTGGGCCGCAGGATCTCCAAGAAGCTGAACACAATGGGGATCACCACAGCACTACAGCTGGCCCGCGCGAATCCAACGTTCATCAGGAAAAATTTCAATGTGGTTCTGGAGAGAACGGTTCGGGAACTCAATGGAGAAAGCTGTATTTCACTGGAGGAAGCACCGCCCCCCCAAACAGCAGATAGTCTGCAGCAGAAGCTTTGGAGAACGAGTCACGACTTATGAAGCGATGCGGCAGTCAGTCAGCACGCTGAACGTGCCGCCGAAAAGCTGCGTGGGGAACGGCAGTTCTGCAGGCATATTGCCGTGTTTGCGAAAATATCGCCGTTCGCCGTAACTGATCCCTACTACGGTAATCTGGCCATTGAAAAACTGCTCATCCCCACGCAGGATACACGGGACATCATTGCCGCTGCCGTCAGAGCTCTGGACAGGGTCTGGGTGGATGGTCACCGTTACGCAAAGGCAGGCTGTATACTGAACGATTTCACGCCAACCGGGGTATCGCATCTTAATTTGTTTGATGAAGTACAGCCGCGAGAACGGAGCGAGCAACTGATGCAAGTCCTGGATAGAATAAACCATTTAGGACTTGGGAAAGTCTGGTTTGCGGGACGCGGGATTGCGCCAGAATGGCAGATGAGGAGAAAAATGCTGTCGCCGGCATATACGACTCGCTGGAGTGACCTCGCTTCTGCGAGAATACGATAATGTGAGTAGAATATTTTTATTTTCATATCTTCATAGAATTTAATATCAACCAAGTTCCGTACAAGTGGATCATCAGACAGCGGCAAAACTGAGTGGAGCCACGGACCCAGATGCCCCCCGACAGCGGCAGCACTGTTTGGGACCACGGTCCCAGATAACCATCTGACCACGGTAGAACTGTGTGGGATCACGGCCCCAGATAACCATCTGACCACGGCAGAACTGTGTGGGACCACGACCCCAGATA
>NZ_SZWS01000039.1:16571-18133 GCF_005281245.1 Citrobacter sp. wls826 | reverse complement strand
GAAAGTGCTGCACCCGGCAACCCTGTTGCCGGCCGTACGTAGCGATATCCCGGTATTTGTTGGCTCCAGCAAGGATCCAAAAGCAGGCGGTACGCTGGTCTGCAATAAAACCGCGAATCCACCGCTGTTCCGTGCGCTGGCGCTACGCCGTAAGCAGACGCTGCTGACGCTGCATAGCCTGAATATGCTGCACTCTCGCGGCTTTTTAGCAGAAGTGTTCGGCATCCTTGCACGCCACAATATCTCGGTAGATTTAATTACCACATCAGAAGTCAGCGTGGCGCTGACGCTGGATACCACCGGTTCAACCTCCACCGGCGATACGCTGTTAACGCAATCTCTGCTGATGGAACTGTCTGCCCTGTGCCGGGTTGAAGTCGAAGAAGGCCTGGCGCTGGTGGCGTTGATTGGCAACGACCTGTCCAAAGCCTGCGGCGTGGGTAAAGAGGTGTTTGGTGTACTGGAGCCGTTCAACATCCGCATGATTTGCTACGGCGCGTCCAGCCATAACCTGTGCTTCCTGGTGCCCGGTAGCGAAGCCGAACAGGTGGTACAGAAGCTGCATCATAATTTGTTTGAATAATATTTCATCACGCGATAAACAATAACTATAGCCGGGCTCGAACCCGGCTTTTTTATAACAACACAACACATTTCAATCGCAAGGAAGATAACATGCTCGCTACTCTCACGCGGCTGTTCCCGTTATGGGCGCTGCTGCTCTCTGTTATTGCGTATTACACGCCCTCCACCTTTACGCCTGTCGGGCCATTCGTACCGTCGTTGCTGATGCTGATCATGTTCGGCATGGGCGTTCACCTGAAGGTGGACGACTTTAAACGCGTACTTTCACGCCCCGCACCGGTCGCGGCGGGTATTTTCCTGCACTATCTGGTGATGCCGCTCGCCGCATGGATTTTGGCACTGGCATTTAATATGCCGCCGGAACTGTCGGCAGGGATGGTGCTGGTCGGTAGCGTCGCCAGCGGAACCGCATCGAACGTCATGATCTATCTGGCAAAAGGTGATGTGGCGCTCTCCGTGACTATTTCATCGGTTTCAACGCTGGTCGGCGTTGTCGCCACGCCGCTGCTGACACGGCTGTATGTCGACGCGCATATCCAGGTGGATGTGATGGGTATGCTGCTGAGTATTCTGCAGATCGTGGTCATTCCGATTGCTTTGGGACTGGTCATTCACCATCTGTTCCCACGCGTCGTAAAAGCCGTGGAACCGTATCTACCGGCGTTTTCTATGGTGTGTATCCTGGCGATCATCAGCGCCGTCGTGGCGGGGTCCGCCTCGCACATTGCGTCTGTCGGCTTTGTGGTGATTATCGCCGTGATCCTGCATAACACCATTGGCTTGCTCGGCGGCTACTGGGGCGGAAAACTGTTTGGTTTCGACGAGTCAACCTGTCGTACGTTGGCTATTGAAGTGGGCATGCAGAATTCAGGGCTTGCCGCTGCGCTGGGCAAAATCTACTTTGGCCCGCTTGCGGCGCTGCCCGGCGCGTTGTTCTCGGTCTGGCATAACCTTTCCGGTTCGCTGCTGGCAGGTTA